>NZ_FMUY01000014.1:0-77817 GCF_900101325.1 Pseudobutyrivibrio sp. AR14 | reverse complement strand
CCCACGCGTTACTCACCCGTCCGCCACTCAGTCAATAATCCGTCACCCCGAAGGGATCGTAGAAAATTGCTTCGTTCGACTTGCATGTGTTAAGCACGCCGCCAGCGTTCATCCTGAGCCAGGATCAAACTCTCATGTTAAAAAGTTTAATTCCGAATCAGTATAAAACTGACTTGTTTACTAATAAAGGTTTTGTTTCGTCTTAGAAACTAAATGAATTTCAAGGATACATGTTTTAAAAACTTGTATTAATTCAAGGTTTGTTTCACTGTTCAGTTATCAATCTTCGCTTTGTTGTTGCCCTCAGCAGCAACTCGTTTATACTATCATGCCGCCAGCCGTTTGTCAACAACTTTTTTATTTGTTTTTGAAACTTTTTAAGAAATTAAAATTGTATGAACAATTTTCTCAATTTCCTATTTCGTTTCAGCACTTCGCTTCCCTCAGTGCTCGATTATAATAGCACCAAGATTCACTAGTGTCAACAGATTTTCTGTGATTTTTTAAAGTAAATCTATTTGCCCGATTCGGTTGAAATTGTGTGAATTGTAGCAATTATTTTTACAATAATAAATGAGACCCCAAGATGTTGCCTTGAGGTCTCATTCTCTTAACGAGATATAGCATCAACCGCTTCTTTTACATTGGCCACGCCAACCACTTCTATTCCTTTTATATTAGAAACCGATGACAAATTAGAATACGGAATAATAGCTTTTTCAAATCCAAGCTTTTTTGCCTCGCTTACACGCTGCTCCGCCATGCTTACAGAACGTACCTCTCCAGATAGTCCTATCTCTCCAAATATAATAGTCTTAGCATCTACTGCGATTTCCTTCTCGCTGCTATATATTGCCATGGCAATGGCAAGGTCAACCGCAGGTTCATTTATTCTAATACCACCAGCTATGTTTACATATATATCTGATCGTCCAAAAAAGATTCCGCAGGACCTATTAGCCTTGGCATCACGCATTCTCTCTAAAACAGCAACAAGTAGATTAACTCGATTGTAATCACATCCAGTAGCCATACGCCTAGGAATTTCAAAAGCAGTCTTGCTAACAAGAGACTGTATCTCCACTAGAATTGGACGAGTTCCTTCCATAGAACATGTAACAATAGAACCTGTAGCATTCTCAGGTCTTCCATCTAGCATAACAGCCGACGGATTCTTTACCTCCATAAGTCCCACATCTCGCATTTCAAAAACACCTATCTCATTGGTAGAACCGAATCGGTTCTTAACACCTCGAAGTATTCTATAGGAAGCGTGTCTATCACCCTCGAAATACAAAACCGTATCTACCATGTGTTCAAGAACTCTAGGTCCAGCCACTGTACCTTCTTTTGTTACATGGCCAACTATAAATACAGCTATTCCCTGAACCTTAGCAATCTCCATAAGGACACTTGTGGATTCTCTAACCTGAGACACAGAACCTGGAGCAGATGTAACAGATTCATTGTACATAGTCTGAATGGAGTCAATAATCAGAACCGTAGGCTTCTCTCGTTCTACCACAGCCTTAATTGTATCTAGATTGGTCTCACATAAAAGATCTAGCTTGTCATTGAACTTTCCTATTCTATCTGCACGAATCTTAATCTGCTGTAGAGACTCCTCTCCGGATACATACATAACATCTACACCAGCTAAGCAAAGCTCTCGACAAGTCTGC
This sequence comes from Pseudobutyrivibrio sp. AR14, assembly GCF_900101325.1. Lineage (NCBI taxonomy): Bacteria > Bacillati > Bacillota > Clostridia > Lachnospirales > Lachnospiraceae > Pseudobutyrivibrio > Pseudobutyrivibrio sp. AR14. The sequence goes on along the minus strand of NZ_FMUY01000014.1, from coordinate 76,135 downwards.
AAAAGCAATGTAGATTTGCCAATTCCCGGATCACCACCAACTAAAACCATAGAACCGGGAACAATTCCTCCGCCAAGTACTCTATCAAACTCTTCTATATTAGTAGAGATTCTATTTTCATTTGACGCTGTAACATCAATTATCTTTGTAGGCTTGACATCTGAAACCTTTGCACGAGTCTTAATAGTCGTTTTATCGACCACCTCTTCTACAAGAGTATTCCACGCGCCACAAGCAGGACACTGCCCTGCCCACTTAGATGTCTCGTTACCACATTCCTGACAAAAGAATACTGATACATTCTTTTTGGCCATATTACGCTCCTCTCATTTTTAACCATATTATATAGAAAAATCTCCCCATATTGCTATGGGAAGATTATAAATCATCTGCAGTATTAAACTCTCTTGACTGTTACATTAACTGCTACACCTGGGTCAAGCTCAACTGAAATATTAAGCTTACCACCTACATTGGTCTTCATCTGACCTGCGCTAGCGCCATCAACTGTAATCTCGTAATCTGTCTCTGGCTCAAGCTCCAATGTAACCATAGCGTCTTCCTTACCCTCAACGGTAAAGGATACCTGCTCTGAAGTACAATTAAAATTAGCAACTGCTGTGCCAGGCACTGACTCATATACAAACATACCATTGCGCTCTAGCTTAGTAATGTCTGCAAAGGTCTTAACCTTGTATAAATCCCCTTCATGCTTGTAATTATCAAGCTTTTTCTTATCAGTAAGTGTGTAGTCACCAAAGCTGATAGTTCCATCTGCTTCGCTGCGAATCAATTCGCTAATTACAGCCATCTCAAATCCTCCTGTATTGCTGCCATGAACGGCTTTTCATAGTCCGATTATAACAAAGGAAATTGTTTTTAACAACAATCATCGAACATAAAAATTAGCATTTTTCAAAAACAATTTCATCCTTTTTAATCTTAGCCTTAACTGAGTCAAAGGACTTGATTTTACCTGCCAAAATGTCTTCTGCCATAACATCTTCAAGTGCAGTCTGAATCTTTCTTCGAATAGGTCTAGCACCGTATTTAGGATCAAAAGCCTTCTCCACAATCCATGTCTTGACTGAAGCTGGAATAGATACAGTAATATCCATCTGCTCCTTGCAGCGAGAAATAAACTGATTAACCTGAAGAGCTGCAATTTTCTTCATATCATCCTTTGTGAGAGCTCTAAATACAATAGTCTCATCTATTCGATTCAAGAACTCTGGCTTGAAAATACGCTTAACCTCTTCCATAACGCCATTTTTCATGAACTCGTAGTCCTTGCTTGCGTCTTCTTTGGAAGCAAATCCAAGCTTCTTCGGCTCAACAATAGCCTGAGCTCCAGCATTACTTGTCATAATAATGATAGTATTCTTAAAATCTACCTTGCGTCCCTGCGAATCTGTAACATGACCATCATCAAGAATCTGCAAAAGCACATTAAATACATCTGGATGAGCCTTTTCAATCTCATCAAATAGGATAACTGAGTAAGGATTGCGACGAACTTTCTCAGAAAGCTGTCCACCCTCTTCGTATCCTACATATCCTGGAGGCGAACCAATCATCTTAGACACAGAGTGTTTCTCCATGTACTCACTCATATCTACACGAATCATAGATGACTCATTGCCAAATACTGCCTCAGCAAGTGCCTTTGAAATCTCAGTCTTACCAACACCGGTAGGTCCTAAGAATAAGAATGAACCAATAGGTCTTCCCTTTTCCTTGAGGCCAACTCTACCTCGTCTAACAGCACGAGCAACAGCAGAAACTGCCTCCTCTTGTCCAATAACTCTCTTATGTAAAATACTCTCGATTTTTCTAAGTCTAACTGATTCCTGCTCTGTAAGCTTAGCAACAGGTATCTTTGTCCAAAGGGCAACAACCGCTGCTACATCATTTTCAGTAAGGATAGCCTTTTTAGCCTGCTTCTTGCGAGAAGCCTTTTTCTCAGCTGCAAGCTTCTGCTCAAGAAGATTATCCTTTTCTTGCTTCAACTGACTAGCAAGGGCGATATCACCTGCAATAATAGCCTCTTCCATCTCCTCAGCCAAAACTGCAATACGGTCGTCAAGACCATCGTCCTTAACAGTCTTTTTAACGGTAGAAAGCTTTAGTGAAGCAGCTGCCTCATCCATTAAATCTATAGCCTTGTCAGGAAGAAATCTATCTGCAATGTATCTCTCTGAAAGATTAACACAAGCTTCCACTGCCTCATCTGGAATAACTATTCCATGATGCTCCTCGTAAAGATATCTAACACCCTTAAGAATAGCGATAGTCTCCTCTGTAGATGGCTCTTCCACAACAACTGGCTGGAAACGACGCTCTAAGGCTGCATCTTTTTCCACATATTTACGATACTCAGTAATAGTTGTAGCACCGAGAATCTGAATCTCACCTCTAGCCATAGCTGGCTTTAAAATATTAGAAGCGTCTATAGCTCCCTCGGCTCCACCAGCGCCGATAAGTGTATGAATCTCGTCTATAAATAGAAGGATATTGCCTTCTTCGATTACCTCTGCAATAACACGCTTGATTCGCTCTTCGAACTCACCACGATACTTAGAGCCGGCAACCATGCCAGATAAATCAAGAGAGAGAACTCTTATGTCCTTAACAGAATCAGGAACGCTTCCCTCCACAATCCTCTCAGCAAGGCCCTCTACTATGGCTGTCTTACCAACTCCAGGCTCACCAATAAGACATGGATTATTTTTTCCACGTCTAGATAAAATCTGTATTACTCGCTGAATCTCAGCGTCTCTTCCAACTATTGGGTCAAGCTCTCCATCCTCTGCCATCTGAGTCAGGTCTCTAGAGAATTGATCCAAATATGAAACATCGTTTTTCTTGCGGCCACTGTTAATAGCCTGCATCTCTTCCTTATATACTGCGCCCTCTGCGCCCATGCCTGCTACTAGCTCCGAAAAAAGCTTGTGTGGATTAACATCAAGAGAGTTGAGAAGTCTAGCTCCTGAACAATCCTGCATGCGAATCATAGCAAGAAGTAAGTGTTCTGTACCTATAGTCTTTGAATTGCATTTATCTGCTTCGTCCGCAGCATGATCTAATAACTGTTCCATCTTTGGTGTGTATCCATCACGCTCCTGAACAGCAACCTCTCCACCTGGAGATATGAGCTCTTCTACCAATTTAAGTAGATTGTCTCTATTAACACCATTTGAATTCAAAACCTTTGCAGCAAGAGAATTTTCCTGGTCAATAATAGAAATAAGCAAATGCTCTGTGCCAACATAACTGTGCTGCAAAGACTTTGATAACTTTGATGCACCAGTAATGGCTCTTTTAGCCTGTTTTGAATATTCCATATTTAGCTCCTTTGCCAAATTAGATTAAAGATCATTAAGATCCATCATATTGAGACTAGCATCACGGCGCTCCTCAAAAGAGCCTTCGCTAGTGCTGAAGTCGTCGTAATCGTCGTATTCCTCTTCTTCGTCCTCGAAAATATCCTCTTCCTCATCCTCTTCTTCCTCTTCAGGATTAGTGAATACGATTGAACGAGGTAATTTCTTAGATGTCTTAACTGGAGACTTAGCAAAAACATCTCCATCAAAATCATCGTCATCTCCACGAGACTTGAGAATCTTATTGATTGTAATAAACAGAAGGATAACGCAAAGAACAATAAGTCCCATTATTATCTTTCTATATAATCCAAGCTTTTCCTTGTAAACACTATTGTCAACTGCCTCAGTCTGAGTGGCCTCTGCATCGTCGTCAGAAGAATCTGCACTTGCAGAAAGAGCAGCTGTATCAACACGTGATACAGTTCCATAAGTTTGGTCGTAAACAAACCATCCCTCTACCTGATCCTGATTCTGTCCGTAAACATAGAAGAATTCTGCACCATCAATAGTAAATGCAGGTACATCAACGCCATTTACATTGACAACTGTCTGTGAAAATCCGCTACCAGGTGCATCCGCTGCATCCTTAACAAGAACATATTTGTCAGCATCACCTAATAATACGAAATTAGAAACTGTACCAGCAGCCTCATCATAAATATAGAAAACACCAGAACCCTGTGTGTTATCAGCAGGCTTTAAATATAGAAGTGTAATTGCACCATTTGTAAGCTCGCTGTATGTACCATCAGCGATTTGGATAGTGGTCTTTTCAAAACCAGCTGGGATTTCGTTGTCCTTATATCTCTCAGAAACTACATACGCTACCCCACCGATATCAAATCCGCCATCTGCATTTAAGGTACCAACCGCCGAACCTGATGGTGCTGCAGGGGCTGTAGCCTCTGGCTGTTCTGCTGGCTCTGCAGGCTCTTCTGCTGCTGGTTCTTCTGCTGCTGGCTCTGGCTCAGCTGGTGCCTCAGCTGCCGCTGCAGAACCACCACCTATAGTAAGAGTAGTACTACTTCCCGAACAACTAGATGATGATACTATAATAGAAGCTGTACCCTCAGCTGCTGCTGAAAATACTACATCTCCTGTCTTACCATCGAAAGAAACTGAATTCCCCTGAGAACTATATCCTGAAACTGAACAACTACTGAGGGTCAACATACTAGATGTGTATTTAACAGTAACAGTTCCACTCTCTGTAGCTGTAATGGAAACTGTAATAGAATCCCCCACTGAAGCAGAGCTCTTTGAAACAGCAATGGTGGTCGTGCCCTGAGCAAGAGCAACCATGTTCATTGCAAAAACCATAATCCCTATAGCAATAATATTTATAGTCCTTTTAAACAATTTATTCATAATCAATTACCTTCCGCTTTCTGTGGCTATCAATACTAGAATTAGCACTTTAGAACAAAAGCCACACTACATATAGATAATTTAATTATAGAAAAAGCACTATACATAGTCAACAATTTCTCAGAAGTAATATAAGCCAAATTCCACCTGAAAGTCCTGAATATGAGCCAACTACGCTGGTCATATTTTCTGTTATATCAATATCAAAAATAAATAATACAAAAAACAGAATCCCAACTGCAAACAACAATGCCAGTGTACCAAATGAAACAATCAATTCCTTATCTAAGCCTCTCTTTTTCATATCATATAACCTCCGTGATTTATTAACTGTGTAAATAATAAACCAGGGAAGTGTCCCTAAATAATCCCATCAAAAAGAGCGTACTGCAAAATGCAATACGCTCTTAAATCAACTAATGTTATTAAGCTTAAACTGCTAAGAAGAACTTAATAAGGAAAAGAAGTGAAATCACATATGTAAGTGCAGATACTTCCTTAGCCTTACCTGTAAATACCTTGATGATTGTGTAAGAAATCATAGCAAGACCGATACCATGTCCGATTGAACCAGAGATTGGCATAGCGATAAGCATGATTGTAACTGGTACACAAACTGAAAGATCATCAAAGTTAACCTTCTTAAGACCTGTCATCATAAGAACACCTACATAAATAAGTGCTGCTGATGTTGCTGCTGCAGGAATAATTGCTGCAATTGGAGCAAGGAAAATACAAGCTGCAAAAGCAATACCACAAGTAAGTGCTGTAAGACCTGTACGTCCACCTGCCTCTACACCTGATGCAGACTCGATAAATGTAGTAACTGTTGATGTACCTGTGCAAGAACCAATGATTGTACCAACTGAATCTGAAAGAAGTGCCTCTTTCATGTTAGGCATGTTACCCTCGCGGTCAACCATACCTGCACGTGAAGCTGTACCTACAAGTGTTCCGATTGTATCGAACATATCGATGATACAGAAAGTAATAACAAGTGTAATAGCTGTGAACCAACCCATCTGAGCAAGTCCAGCAAAATTAAACTTGAATAATGTAGTAGAAGCCATATCTCCAAATGCTGGAACAAATGAAGCTGTCTCAAGTGATGCAAATGGATTGTTACCAAGTACTGCAAAATCGCAAATCCAGTAAAGGATTGATGCAGCAAACATACCGAGAATAACTGCAGATTTAACACCCTTAGATGCAAGTACAACAATTACAAAAAGACCTACAAACATTGTGATAGCAGAAAGAACCATAATTGGATAAGCATCTGTCATTGTGTCCCTAGCATATCCAGCTGTAAGTGCTCCAAAGAAATCCTTCATAACGAAGAACTGATTGAAGTTGGAATCTGCAATGTATACATTTGAGCCAAAACCAATGTTAAGAAGCATAAGACCAATAGCTGGTGAAATACCAAGTCTGATGCCAAGTGGAATAGCCTCAACAATTTTCTCTCTGACATTGAGAAGTGAAAGGATTAAGAATACAACACCTTCGATAAGGATAATGCAAAGCATTGACTGGAATGACTCAACATATCCCATACCTGTCATAGCAACTAAGTTGCCGATAACAATTGCCATGAATGAGTTAAGACCCATACCTGGAGCAAGACAGAATGGCTTGTTTGCAAGAAATGCCATAACAAACATAGCAACTGCTGATGAAAGACATGTAGCAAGGAATATACCATTCCAAAGCTCATCTCCACCTGCACGATAGCCTGTAAGGATGTTTGGATTCAATGCAATGATGTATGCCATTGTCATGAATGTTGTGAGTCCAGCGATAATCTCTGTTTTAACAGTAGTATTGTTTTCGCTGAGTTTGAATCTTTTTTCTAACATATTTTCCTCCCATCAAATAAGATTTGTTAGATTCTTGAGGTAATTTTACCTCTACATACGTCTCTATTTTAATCGGAAACACTTAGTTTTGTACAGTACTAATTTAAACTTGCTTTTATAAATGCCGCAAATAAAGGATGTGGCTTGTTAGGACGACTCTTAAACTCTGGATGGAACTGAACTCCTACATGGAATTTGTTTGAAGATACCTCTATAGCCTCAACTACCTCGTCATTAGGTGATGTACCAGAAATAGTAAGTCCCTTCTCTGTCATTACATCTCTATATGAATTGTTAAACTCAAATCTGTGTCTATGACGCTCTGAAATATTGTCTGAACCATAAGCTTCATAAAGCTTAGTACCCTTTCGAACTGCACATGGATATGCGCCAAGTCTCATGGTGCCACCCTTTCTAAGAACAGCCATCTGCTCTTCCATAAGGTCGATTACACAATTTTTGCCATTGTTATTGAACTCACGAGAGTTAGCATCTTCAATACCACATACATTTCTTGCAAATTCAATTGCAGCCACCTGCATACCAAGACAAATTCCAAGATATGGTACATCCTTTTCTCTTGCATATCGGCAAGCTTCGATTTTGCCTTCAACACCTCTATCCCCAAATCCACCTGGGACAAGGATACCATCACAATCTCCAAGATACTCCTCAACATTATCTTTTGTGATTTCTTCTGAATCAACCCATTTAATATCAACATGGGCGCTATCTGCATAACCACCATGGTATAGAGCTTCTCTAACAGAAAGATAAGCATCATGAAGAGCAACATATTTACCTACAATTGCAATCTTAGTTGTCTTCTTAAGGCCCTTGATGTTCTCAACCATCTTCTCCCATTCTTCGATTTGAGGAGGATTATTCTCAAGACCAAGCTCACGACAAACCACGTCATCAAGCCCATACTTGTGCATCATAAGAGGTGCCTCGTAAAGACAATCAAGTGTGTCATTTTCAATTACGCAATCCTTTTTAACATTGCAGAAAAGTGAAATCTTGTCCTTAATAGACTGCTCAAGTGGGTGGTCAACACGGCAAACAATAATATTTGGTGAAATACCAAGGGACTGAAGTTCCTTAACAGAATGCTGAGTTGGTTTTGATTTGTGCTCCTCAGAACCAGAAAGCCATGGAACAAGAGTCACATGGATAAAGAGGCAATTTTCTCTACCCTGCTCTAAAGAAACCTGTCTGATTGCCTCTAAAAATGGCTGAGATTCAATATCTCCTGTGGTGCCACCGATTTCAGTGATAAGTACATCACAGTCAGATGTCTTGGCGCCCATATAAATGAAGCGCTTGATTTCCTCTGTAATATGTGGAATCACCTGAACTGTCTGGCCAAGATACTCTCCCTTTCTCTCTCGGTTAAGAACATTCCAATATACCTTTCCAGATGTAAGATTAGAATATTTATTAAGGCTCTCATCGATAAATCTCTCATAGTGACCCAAATCCAAATCTGTCTCCGCACCATCATCAGTAACAAAAACTTCGCCGTGCTGATAAGGACTCATTGTTCCAGGATCAACATTCATATATGGATCCAATTTCTGTGATGCCACCTTATATCCTCTCATTTTAAGTAATCGTCCAAGTGAGGCTGCTGTAATACCCTTGCCTAGGCCTGATACTACGCCACCTGTAACAAATACATGCTTTGTCATCTTAATCTCCTTCATATTCTCTTATTATTTCTTTTGCTACTTCAACCCTGGATAACCGGGAATCCATCGCTTGTTTTTCAATAATCTTATGTGCTTCTTCTTCGGAAACATCTCTGTTAACTATAAGAAGCAATTTTGCTCTGGAAATAATTTTCAAATCACTAAGCTTTTTCTCTAGCTTCGCGCTCTCCTTGTGAGCCATATTAATACGACTCTGGGCCACGCGAGCAAGCTTAAGCGCCTGCCAGAAAAGCTGCTTATTGATAGGCTTGGAAACGGTAATCACACCGAAATCCTCTACCTTTGATGCTATTTCCTCAGCATACTCTGCCTTAATAAATAAAATAACCTGGCAGATATTTTTCTCTGCTATATCAATGGAAAGCTCCTCTCCACTGGAACCACCAATAGGACCATTTATAAGACATATATCAAAATCATAGTCCGAAATGATTCGCTTAGCTTCTGGAGCATTCTCAGCAACAATCATATCTACAAACCCGTTTTCTTTTAGAAAGGATTTATAAAAAGAAGTGCCTTTTTCATTGTCGCAGACAATCAAAGCCCTTTCCATATTTAACTCCTTTAGGAAACTAATTAGTAGATTTGATTTTCTCTATATAATGAGTGGCAACAGCTGCAAAATCTGAGTTCTTAATGAACTGACTATTTTGGGCACACTCAATAGCCTCATCAAGCGATAGTGGCAACATCTCTAAATTTGATGAAATCTCATCTGTCATTTGACGGGAATTAACCTCAAGTGCTGGTGGAAGCTTTTCCTTATTATTAACACCTGCAAGACCTGCTTGAATAATAATCGCACTTGCCAAATATGGATTGATACAAGAGTCAGGTGAACGAAGGATAAAATGATCTCGCTTACCCTTAAACTCAGGAACTCTAAATAATCGAGAATTGTTCTGCTCCGACCAGGTAATATATTTTGGAGCCTCGTTCATACCAAATCTGTCATAAGAATCCTTGCGGCAATTTAAGAACAAAGTAATGTCCCTCATTCTGTTAATAATTCCTGCCATGAAACCTTCTGAAAATTCCTTGTCCTCATTTTGAAGATTAATTCCGCCTCTGTAATTTGCCATTTTAATATGAAGGCCATTACCTGGAGCTCCTGGCAATGGAAGTGGATCAAAGGAAGCCCACACTCCATTTCGAGCTGCAATGTTTTCAACAACATTTTTATATGTAACAAGATTGTCTGCTGTAGTGAGCACATCGCCGGACATGAAATCAATCTCGTTTTGTCCTGGACCGCGCTCATGATGCGAAGACTGTGGGCTGATACCCATTTCTTCCAATGTAAGACAGATTTCTCTTCTGATATTTTCTCCCTTATCATTTGGAGCCACATCAAAATATCCGCCATTATCAAATGGCTCATTTGTAGGGTTACCCTCCTCATCTGTTTTAAATAAGTAGAACTCAGACTTAAGACCCATTCTTGTAGAAATACCTAACTGGCTACATTTTAAAAGTGTCTCCTTCAGGAAATGGCGATAGTCATACTTGTATGGACTACCGTCTGAAAGTACAACATCACAGTAAAAACGAATAACTCGTCCAGACTGTGGTCGCCATGGCAAAACATGCATGGTATCTGGGTCAGGCTTAAGGAATAAATCCTCTCCCTGCTCATCGTCGTACCCTAAAATAAGAAAAGAGTCGAAATTAACACCTTCTTCAAAGGCGTGTTTCAACTCTTGTGGCATTATTGAAATATTCTTTTGTTTACCGTAGAGGTCACAAAATGCTAGACGTATGAATTTTACGTCATTCTCCTCTACAAAATCGATGATATCACTGACTGATAGCTGAGACATAAATTCCTCCTATAAAAACAAAAAAAAGGCGTTTTTTTTTACAAGAGTCACCTCTCGTAAAAAAAAGTACGCCTTTGTACTCAGAAAGTGTACAACAAGCGTACTTATTTGTAAAGAGAAAATTTAATTTTTATTCAACATCTTGCAAAGCTGCAAAATCCTCTTCGCCTGTACGGATCTTAACAACCTGCTCAACATCGTATACAAAAATCTTTCCATCGCCGATGTGGCCTGTGTAAAGAACCTTCTTTGCTGTATCAATTACCTGCTGAACTGGTACCTTACATACGACTACGTCTACACGAATCTTAGGTAGAAGTGCTGGCTCTAAAGCTACACCTCTGTAGTATTCTGGAGCACCCTTCTGTACGCCGCAGCCCATTACGTGTGAAACAGTCATACCTGTAATACCAAGCTTCAAAAGTGCATTCTTAAGTTTCTCAAGGTTACGCTCCTTGCAAAGAATTTCCACCTTAGTCATACGAGGCTTGCCTGCTGATGTAATCTGTGATGGAGCATACTCAACCTCAATAGCCTCATCAGGAGTAGCAAGACCTGCTGCCTCAAGAGTCTCTGTAATAAGGCTTGCTGTCTCCTCATCGTAGTCGTCTGTATCGAAATCATCTTCAAGCATGTTAAATCCTGAATATGCTGAAGGAAGACCATGCTCAGTTCTATCAAGACCTACGATTTCCTCCTCAGCAGATGCACGAAGACCAATTGTGGCCTTGATTACTGAAAATGCAATTGTGATAGTAACTGCTGCCCAGCTTGCCACTGAAACAATACCGAGAAGCTGTATTCCTAATAATTTAAAACCTCCCCCATAGAAAAGACCTGAAAGCTCGCTATAAGGAGCTGACTTTGTTGCAAAGAGTCCAACTGCAATAGTTCCCCAAATACCATTCATCATATGAACTGCTACTGCACCAACTGGATCATCAATATGAAGCTTATAATCAAGAAGCCATACACCAAATACTACAAGGAAACCTGAAACAATACCAATGATTGCTGCTCCAAGTGCATCTGTTACGTCGCATGGGGCTGTAATAGCTACAAGACCTGCAAGTGATGCATTAAGTGACATAGATACATCAGGCTTACCAAATTTAATCCATGTATATGCCATTGTTGTACATGTAGCTACTGCTGGTGCAATTGTTGTAGTAACAAAGATTGAAGCTAACTGCTCAAGTGATGTTGCAGCTGCTCCGTTGAAACCATACCAGCCAAGCCAAAGAATGAAAACACCAAGTGCACCAAGTGCAATGTTGTGACCTGGGAAAGCATTTACTTTTACAATCTTGCCTCTAGCATCGCGTGAGAACTTTCCAATACGAGGTCCTAAGATTTTTGCTCCGATTAATGCGCAAATACCACCTACCATGTGAATAGCTGCACTACCTGCAAAATCATGGAATCCAAGCTGTGAAAGCCAGCCGCCACCCCAAATCCAATGTGCTTCAATTGGGTAAATAACAAGGGAAATAACTCCTGAGTAAATACAATAGCTAATGAACTTTGTACGCTCTGCCATAGCACCAGAAACGATTGTTGCTGTTGTAGCACAGAATACTAGGTTAAATACAAAGTTGCTCCAATCGAAATTAGCATAGTTTGTAAAAATCTGAAGTGAAGGCTTTCCTATAAGACCAAAAAATGTGTCTTCACCAAACATAAGACCAAAGCCTAACAAAACAAACATTACTGTACCAATACAAAAATCCATAAGATTTTTCATAATAATATTGCCGGTGTTTTTGGCTCTGGTAAAACCAGCCTCCACCATAGCAAATCCTGCCTGCATCCAGAATACTAATGCAGCGCCAATTAGGAACCACACTCCAAATAGTATACTTGTGTACTCTTCCATAATATTTTCCTCCTAATTATTACTTTATTAAAAAAGCGCACATGTCTCAGGAATTTATCCTGAGTCATGTACGCCTTTGTACAAAATGTAAATTATTTCTGCTCACAAAGTGAGCATAAATGATTTGCTACGACACATCTCATTTGCCGAAGGCAAATCCTGGATGATGTGTCTTCCCGCTTACTGGGATATTTATATTTTATTTTACTGAATAAAGAATTTCTCCATATGTAGGATATGGCCAGATGTCACTTGGGATAACTGTCTCAAGCTCATCTACAACCTCGCGAAGCTCATTCATATCAGCAAAGATTACATCATGATGGAACTTAGCAAGCTCATATGTCTCTGAAAGCTCTTTTGCCTTTTCAATATCTGCCTCAAGCTTCTCAAGTCTTTCATCCATTTCGAATGCAAGCTTAGAAGCCTTTTCAAGATGCTTCTTTTCAACAGTTGAATCAACTGAAAGTCCTGTAGCAGCCTTAGCATTAAGTGTCTCAGCAAGTGTAAACTGATAATCACTAGCTGCAGCAACGATATCCTTCTTAACCATTGAATCAAATGTAAGTGCCTCGATATCGATTACCTTATAGTAATTCTCAAGAAGAATATCGTAACGGCTGTAAAGCTCATCCTTAGTAAATACATTATGCTTTGTAAATACATCAATAGACTTATCTGCAATGAATGCAGGAAGTGCATCTACTGTAGACTTAAGATTAGCAAGTCCTCTTCTTTCAGCTTCCTTAACCCACTCTTCTGAGTAACCATTTCCATTGAAGATGATTCTCTTATGAGCTGTAAGCTCTCTCTTTAAAAGTTCTCCAAGTGCCTTATCAAAATCAGCCTTGCCCTCAAGCTCATCTGCGAACTTATCAAGCTCTTCTGCAACAATTGTGTTAAGTACAATGTTTGGACCAGAAATTGAAGCAGTTGAACCAAGAGAACGGAACTCAAATTTATTTCCTGTAAATGCAAATGGCGATGTTCTATTTCTGTCTGTTGTATCCTTTGAAATGCTTGGAATTACCTCAGAACCAACTGACATCTTTTGTTTCTTAATGTCTTTGTAATCTGTTCCATCGATGATTGACTCTACAATAGCCTCAAGCTCATCCCCAAGGAACATAGAAATGATTGCTGGTGGTGCCTCGTTTGCGCCAAGTCTGTGATCATTTCCTGCAGAAGCAACAGATACTCGGAGTAACTCCTGATATTCGTCAACAGCCTTGATAACAGCTGTGAGGAATAATAAGAACTGAGCATTCTGGGAAGGAGTAGCGCCAGGTTCTAACAGGTTTACTCCAGTATCAGTTGATATAGACCAGTTGTTGTGTTTACCTGAGCCATTTACACCAGCGAATGGTTTCTCATGGAGGAGGCAAGTCATGCCATGTCTGCCTGCCACCACCTTCATCATCTCCATGGTGAGCTGGTTATGATCGGTTGCTATATTAGTGGTCGAGAAAACTGGTGCCAACTCATGCTGTGCTGGAGCAACTTCATTGTGCTTAGTCTTAGCAAGTACTCCCAGCTTCCACAACTCCTCGTCTAACTCTTTCATATAAGCAGAAACTCTTGGCTTGATTGTTCCAAAATAGTGATCCTCAAGTTCCTGTCCCTTTGGAGGCTTTGCTCCAAAAAGTGTACGTCCGCAGTAGATTAAATCTGGACGCTTGTTGTACATCTCTGAATCAATAAGGAAATATTCCTGCTCTGGTCCAACTGTAGTAATAACTCTCTTAACATCATCATGACCAAAAAGCTTTAAAACTCTAACAGCTGACTTATCAAGTGTCTCCATAGAACGAAGAAGTGGAGTCTTCTTATCAAGAGCCTCACCTGAGTAAGAGCAAAATGCTGTTGGAATACAAAGTGTATCATCCTTAATAAATGCATATGATGTTGGATCCCATGCTGTATAACCTCTTGCCTCGAATGTAGCTCTAAGTCCACCAGAAGGGAATGAAGATGCATCAGGCTCGCCCTTAATAAGCTCCTTGCCTGAGAAAGTCATAATAACTTTTCCACCTTCCTCTGGCTGAATAAATGAATCATGTTTCTCAGCTGTAACACCTGTCATTGGCTGGAACCAATGTGTAAAATGTGTTGCACCAAGTTCGATTGCCCATTCCTTCATGGCATGAGCGATAACATTTGCAAGATCTCTATCTAGAGGTCTTCCTTCTTCTACTGTATTCTTAAGGGCCTTGTAGGCATCCTTAGGAAGACGCTCCTTCATGGTTTCATCATTAAAAACCTTGCTTCCAAATATTTCTGTAACTTTACTCATAATATATCCTCCTTGTATTGTCCGGCTGTTACGATAACAATCCTATCGAGATGCTATCCAAGTCTTTCATGCTCCCGCAGGCCACCTTACTGCTCGCGCTTGTCCGAGATTCAGATTGTTAGCTGCGGCCTCATAGAAAACCATTTGATTGCTTTGCGGTTAGATTCCGCTTGCTCCGTAGTTGGAAAGGACTCGGGCTGATGGATCATCCACGTTGCAGCCTTCCCAGTTTTTGTTTGGCATCCAGAAGTCTGCTATCATTTGGGCCTGTCCTTTATAATATTTTTCAAACAAATCTCTATAGAGAAGAGATTCCTTTGTAAATGGAGCTCTGAATTCGTATTTACGTTTTGCGTTTTCCAAATCCTCATCAGAATAGAGGCTGTTTGCATATTCCTTCAGGTAGTAAACCATCGAATGACCTACCGCATCTGAAAATGCTGCCTTCTCTCTGAAGAGAATGTCATATGGTAAGTAATCATCACCTTCGAATGCATGTCTTAACAAGTATTTTCCTTTGTTGTACTTGTTCATCTTTATTTCAGGATTAATGCTCATTACATAATCCACAAAATCTAAATCACCAAATGGAACTCTTGCTTCCATAGAGTGAACTGAGATACATCTGTCTGCTCGAAGTACATCGTACATATAAAGCTCTCTCAGTCGCTTTTCTGCTTCCTTTTGGAACTCCTCAGCATTTGGTGCAAAATCAGTGTATTTATATCCGAAAATCTCATCTGAAATCTCACCAGTAAGAAGAACTCTAATATCTGGGAATTCTTTTTTTATGCCCTTGCAAATCAAGTACATTCCCATGCTAGCTCTTATGGTTGTAATATCATAAGTTCCAAGCGCTGCCACAACTTCTTCTAAGCTTTCAAGAACTATGTCCTTGTTGATGATTATTTCGTGATGCTCACTGCCAATGTAATCTGCAACCTCTTTTGCATATTTCAAATCGATGGCATCTTCGTTCATTCCTATGGCGAATGTCTTTATTGGCTTGTCCATCATCTTCTGAGCTATTGCACATACAAGTGATGAATCAAGTCCTCCTGAAAGAAGAAATCCAACTGGTGCATCAGCATCAAGTCTTTTCTCAACACCCTTAACAAGGAGCTCTTTAATCTTTGGTGCTGTTTCTTCTACGCCGTCCTTGCTGTAAGGCTTGCGCTTTGACAAATCTCTGTAGCAAATGAACTGACCTGCTTTGTAATAATGTCCTGGTGGAAATGGTTTTACTTCATCAGTTAAACCAACAAGATTCTTTGCCTCTGAAGCAAACATAATAGAGCCTTCACTGTCATAACCATAAAACAAAGGTCTGATTCCTATTGGATCTCGTGCTGCTACCAAATCATCTGCATCCTTGTCGTAAATAACCATTGCATATTCTGCATCAAGCATATTAAACATTTCTGTTCCGTATTTACGATACATTGGTAAAATGATTTCGCAGTCGCTATCGCTGAAGAATTTATAGCCATCTGCTTTCAACTCTTCTCTCACCTTTTTGAATCCATACAACTCACCATTGCATATGACATAATTGCCATCCAATTCAAAAGGCTGCATTCCAGCTTCAGTCAATCCCATAATTGACAATCTTTGAAATCCAAGAACCGAATCACTCACCTGAATGACCTTTTGCATATCCGGCCCTCTAGAAACTGTCTTAGAAAATGCCTCTTCAAATTCCTTCATGGAAATGTGGCATTTACTTAACGCCATTATTGAACACATACTTCTTTTTCCTTCCCAGTTTTTTATAAAACAAAAAAGGCGCCGAAAACGATACTTTGTAGTATCATTTCCGACGCCTTTGTCGTTCCATTGATTAATATTTGTCTAGAATAATATTCCTTTGACAATTCCTTGTCAACTACTTTTTTAAAATTTTTAATTTCACGTTTTTTTGTTACGCTAACAATCCTACAATACTCTTCCCATCACTAATGTGATTGTCCAGAGTATGTAGAGATTGTTAGCTACAAAAAAATACTTATCAAAATAGCCACAAAATATTTACGCCAAATAAGCCACAATGGGGGTTTATAGATTGGTGTAGCCCATTAAATATTCATCTACTTCACGGGCGCAGTCGCGGCCCTGGCGAATAGCCTTTACAACAAGGGATTGACCTGTGTGCATATCTCCTGCAGTAAATACCTTTTTCACGTTTGTTGCAAATGAATCCCCGCTTACGGATGCCACATTTGTGCGAGCATCAAGATTTACCTTGAAAGCATCTGTGACATATTTCTGTGAACCTAAAAATCCTGCTGCAATAAGGCAGAGCTGGCATGGCACTTCCTTTTCTGTGCCCTCTACTGGCACCATCATTCTACGGCCAGTTTTCTTGTCTACCTTTGACTCAAGAGATACAAGTATAGCTGATTTAAGATTGCCATTTTTATCAGTCTTGAATTCTTTTACAGTTGTAGTGTAGATGCGTGGGTCATGGCCAAATTTGGCAATCGCCTCCTCCTGACCATAATCTGTCTTGCAGACAAGTGGCCACTGAGGCCATGGATTAGTCTCAGCTCTAACATCTGGAGCCTTTGGCATCATCTCAAGCTGTGTTACAGACTTACAGCCGTGACGAATGGATGTACCAACACAGTCATTACCTGTGTCACCACCACCAATGATAATTACATCCTTGCCCTTGGCAGAAATATACTGACCATCTACAAGCTGCATATCATTAGCCCAGAGGCATTTTGTTGTAGAGGTAAGGAAATCCACAGCAAAGTAAATATCCTTGGCTTCCTTTCTTCCTACAGCGTCAATATCACGAGGATTTGAAGAACCACAGCACAATACTACTGCATCATACTTCTTTACCAAATCAGCTGCCTTCACATCTGCTCCAACATCCGCATTTACGATAAAGCTAACCCCTTCCTCCTCCATGATTTTGATCTTACGGTCTATAATCTGCTTTTCAAGCTTCATGTTTGGAATGCCATAGCGAAGCAATCCGCCTACCTTGTCATTTCTCTCATAGACAGTAACCTGGTGTCCACGGCGGTTAAGCTGGTCAGCTACAGCAAGACCAGAAGGGCCAGAACCAATAACTGCAACAGTTTTTCCAGTTCTTACCTTTGGTGGCTTTGCATCTGCCAAACCATTTGCATAAGCATATTCAATAATCGCCTTTTCATTTTCCTTTGTGGATACAGCATCACCATTAAGTCCGCATGTACAAGCCTTCTCACAAAGAGCTGGACATACTCTACATGTGAATTCAGGGAAGTTGCTAGTCTTATGAAGACGCTTATAAGCTAAGTCATAATTCCCCTGATATACAAGCTCATTCCACTCAGGAATAAGGTTGTTAAGTGGGCAGCCCGATGTCATGCCCTTTATTGTCATACCCGACTGACAGAATGGTACGCCACAGTCCATGCAGCGGGCACCCTGTCTTTTTTGCTCCTCCTCACTGAGAGGAAGATGAAATTCATTAAAGTTTTTAATTCTCTCAAGAGGGCTGAATGCCTCAGCCTCTACACGGTCATATTCTAAAAATCCAGTTGCTTTTCCCATGACTATCTCCTTCCCATCAAAAGATTAAACGCTTCAATCTGTGCCTGTTCTGATGACAATCCCTTTTCCTCCATTTGGACAATGGTCTGCATCATTAACTTGTAATCAAATGGCACTATTCGCTTAAACTTAGGCAGATAATCACTGAAATTATCATAGATTTCCTTGCCCTTTACAGAGCCAGTTGCTGCCACGTGCTCTGCAATAATGCTCTTAAGCTCAAGAACATCATATTTGTCTGTAACAGTTTCAAGGCTAACCATAGACTTATTGAGTCTCTTGTATAATGTGGCATCCTCATCAAGTACATAGGCGATACCACCTGACATACCTGCAGCAAAGTTCTTGCCGGTTGTACCAAGAACAACAACTCTACCACCTGTCATATACTCGCAACCATGGTCACCACAGCCTTCTACTACTGCTGTTGCTCCGGAATTACGAACTGCAAAACGCTCGCCTGCCACACCATTTATAAATGCCTTTCCTGATGTAGCTCCATAGAGAG
The DNA here is from genome assembly GCF_900101325.1 of Pseudobutyrivibrio sp. AR14. Taxonomy (NCBI): domain Bacteria; kingdom Bacillati; phylum Bacillota; class Clostridia; order Lachnospirales; family Lachnospiraceae; genus Pseudobutyrivibrio; species Pseudobutyrivibrio sp. AR14. Next base: position 57,761 of record NZ_FMUY01000014.1, on the reverse strand, counting down.
CAACATTACCGATGATAATATTCTCATCCTGCTTGTATGTAGCATCCTTAGAAGGGTAAACCACAAGCTTTCCACCTGAAAGTCCCTTGCCGAAGTAGTCATTAGAATCACCCTCAAGCTTAAGTGTAAGTCCCTTAGGTACAAAAGCACCAAATGACTGACCACCTGCACCATGGCAATTTACTACATAGCTATCCTCCTCAAGAGTCTCACCATACTGACGGGTAAGCTGTGCACCTAAAAGCGTTCCAAGGGATCTGTCCACATTTGAAACCTGAACGTCAACCTCACCCTTAGCACCAGATGAAATAGCCTTTTTAAGCTCTTTTAAAAGAACCTTCTCATCTACTGTCTTCTCTAATTCAAAGTTGAATACATTTTTCTTGTTGTACTCAATCTTCTCATATGGATGTGGATTAGATACAACTGCAGACAAATCAACCTTGCCCATGCGCTTGCTTTCATCAACATCCTTAAGCTTCAGAAGGTCATATCTACCGCAAAGCTCATCTACAGTCTTGCAGCCAAGCTCTGCCATGTATTCTCTAAGCTCCTGAGCGATAAATCTCATAAAGTTAACTACATACTCTGGCTTACCAGCAAAACGCTTTCTAAGCTCTGGATTCTGAGTAGCTACGCCTACAGGACATGTATCAAGATTACATACACGCATCATTACACATCCCATAGTTACAAGTGGAGCTGTAGCAAATCCAAATTCCTCTGCACCAAGTGCACAGGCAATAGCCACGTCTCGTCCGCTCATAAGCTTACCGTCTGTTTCGATAACAACCTTATTTCTAAGTCCATTCATGGCAAGTGTCTGATGAGCCTCAGCAAGTCCTAACTCCCATGGAAGACCTGCATTGTGAATAGATGATTTAGGAGCTGCACCAGTTCCTCCATCGTAACCTGAAATAAGAATTACCTGAGCACCTGCTTTTGCAACACCAGAGGCAATAGTTCCAACGCCTGCTTCTGATACAAGCTTTACTGAAATACGGGCATCCTTATTGGCATTTTTAAGGTCATAAATAAGCTCTGCCAAATCCTCAATAGAGTATATATCGTGATGAGGTGGTGGAGAAATTAAAGCTACACCTGGAGTTGAAAGTCTAGTCTTTGCAATCCATGGATATACCTTCTTTCCTGGAAGATGACCACCCTCACCAGGCTTAGCACCCTGTGCCATCTTAATCTGGATTTCCTTTGCGCTAACCAAATATCTACTAGTAACACCAAATCGACCTGATGCTACCTGCTTGATTGCAGAACAACGATTAAGTCCATCTGGGCCAACTGTATAGCGGCTTTCTTCCTCGCCACCTTCACCAGAGTTTGATTTACCCTGAAGCATGTTCATGGCAATTGCCATAGTCTCATGAGCCTCTTTTGAGATAGAACCATAACTCATGGCACCTGTTTTAAATCTCTTTACAATTGAGTCAACAGACTCAACTTCATCAATATTTATACCCTTCTTTGGATATTTAAAGTCGATTAATCCACGAAGATTTCTCACAGCATCCTCTTTATTCACAAGGGCTGTGTATTCCTTAAATGTATTGTAGTCGCCTGTTCTAGTAGAAAGCTGAAGCAGGTGAATTGTAGCTGGATTGTATAGATGCTCCTCTGCACCTGAGCGCATCTTGTGCTGACCTCTAGAATCAAGTGTCTCATCCACAGATAATCCAAGTGGATCAAATGCCTTTGAATGCTGCATCTCCACATCAGCCTGAATATCCTCTATTGTGATTCCACCGATACGGCTGATTGTGCCAGTAAAATATTTATCAATAACATCTGAGCTAATACCGATAGCCTCAAAAATCTTGGCTCCCTGATAAGACTGTACTGTTGAAATACCCATCTTAGATGCAATCTTGATGATACCAGAAATAACTGCCTCATTGTACGCATCAATAGCTGCGTGAACATCCTTTTTAAGCTGCCCCTTTTCAATGAGCTCGCCAATTGTCTCCTGAGCTAAATATGGATTGATAGCAGAAGCACCATAGCCTAAAAGAGTTGCAAAGTGATGAACTTCACGTGGCTCACCTGACTCCAAAATCACTGAAAGGCTAGTTCTCTTTTTGGTCTGTACCAAATGGTGCTGAACTGCTGCAACAGCAAGTAGTGAAGGGATTGCAACGTGATTTTCATCCACACCTCTATCAGAAAGAATGATGATGTTAGCACCCTCACGGTTAACTCTATCTACCTCTACGAAAAGGTGATCAATAGCCTTCTCAAGAGAAGTGTTCTTGTAGTATGTGATAGGCACAGTCTCTGCATGGATACCTGGCACATTCATTGACTTGATTTTCATCAAATCAGTTACTGTAAGGATAGGATTATTAATCTGTAACATATTACAGTTCTCTTCCTTTTCCTCAAGCACATTTCCAGCAGTACCTAAATATATAGTTGTAGCGGTAACAATCTCCTCACGGATTGAGTCGATTGGTGGATTTGTTACCTGGGCAAAAAGCTGCTTAAAGTAGTTAAATAGTGGCTGGTGATTCTCTGAAAGAACAGCAAGAGGTACATCGATACCCATTGCGCCAGTATTTTCACCACCATTTAATGCCATTGGAAGGATTGAATCTTTGATTTCCTCATAAGAATATCCAAAGGCCTTTTGAAGTCTGTCTCTCTCCTCTGGAGAATATTTTGGAACAGACTCATTAGGAATCTTAATATCTGCCAAATGAGCAAGATTAGCATCAAGCCACTGACCGTAAGGCTGTCTAGCTGCATATGTAGCCTTTAACTCATTATCATCAATAAGTCTACCCTCAACTGTATCAACAAGAAGCATCTTGCCTGGCTTTAATCTATCCTTTAATTTAATTCTGCTCTCAGGAATTGGAAGCACACCAACCTCTGAAGAAAGGATAAGATAATCGTCATTTGTAATGTAATATCTAGATGGACGAAGTCCGTTTCTATCAAGGACTGCACCCATAATATCGCCGTCAGAGAAAAGAATAGATGCTGGTCCATCCCATGGCTCCATCATTGTTGAGTAGTACTGATAGAAGTCACGTCTAGCTTGATCCATTGCCTTATTTTTTACCCATGGTTCAGGAATAGTAATCATAACTGCAAGAGGAAGTGGCATGCCATTCATTACTAAGAACTCCAGGGCATTATCAAGCATGGCTGAATCGGAACCAGCCTGATTGCATACTGGTGTAATTTTTGACATCTCTGGCTCAAGAACCTGAGAAACCATTGTCTCCTCACGAGAGAGCATCTTATCAGCATTACCCTTAATTGTATTAATCTCACCGTTATGTACAATAAAGCGGTTTGGATGGGCTCTCTCCCATGATGGATTTGTATTAGTAGAAAAACGAGAATGTACTGTAGCAATAGCTGACTCGTAATCCTCATCATGTAAGTCTGCAAAGAAAAGTCTAAGCTGATTTACAAGGAACATTCCTTTATATACGATAGTTCTGCTTGAAAGAGAAGCTACATAGGTATCCTCTGCTGTTTGCTCAAATACACGACGAGCCACATAAAGCTTTCTATCGAAATCAAGTCCCTTACTACAATTTGCAGGTCTTTTAATAAAAGCCTGATATATTGTTGGCATGCAATCAACAGCCGCCTTACCTAAAATCTCTGGCTTTGTAGGAACCTGTCTCCAACCTAAGAACTGAAGATTCTCCTTTTCCACGATGATTTCAAACATCTTCATGGCCTGTTTTCTCTTCAACTCCTCACCAGGGAAGAAAAACATACCAACGCCGTAATCTCTCTCACCACCAATGGAAATTCCAATTTCCTTAGTTACCTTAGAAAAGAATTTATGGGAAATCTGAAGTAAAATACCTACTCCATCTCCAGTCTCACCAAGAGCATCTTTACCAGCTCTATGCTCAAGGTTCTCTACAATTTTCAGAGCATCTGACACTGTCTGGTGAGTCTTGATTCCTTTGATGGAAACCACGGCTCCGATACCACAGTTGTCGTGCTCAAACTCGGGACTATACAATCCCATCTGTTGATTATCCATGTTTGCTACTCCTTCCACTTAAATGTATCTCTAAACGGCATATTTATATGCACGAAAAAAGGCGTCTAAAGAAACTCCCACTTCGGGAATTTCTTTAGACGCCTTTGTCTTGTGAAAAACTATACAACTATTTACATAATTATGCAAGCCCAATCTTAACAAATTTAATATTTTGTTTATTGTTATTTTCCTACAGTACATTTATAATACGTAAAGTTGGAAAAATGTATTTAATAAGGAAAGAATAATCACAATTATGAAAAACAATTTATTCAAACTCGGAATCGACATCGGATCAACAACTGTTAAAATAGCTGTTTTAGATGATGACAACAAAATTTTATTCTCAGATTATCAGAGACACTTTGCCAACATCCAGCAGACTCTTACAGACCTGTTGACACAGGCAAAATCAAAACTTGGCACAATAGATGTCAAGCCTATGATTACCGGTTCAGGTGGTCTTACACTTGCTAAGCATCTTGGAGTAGAGTTTGTTCAGGAAGTTATAGCAGTTTCCACATCACTTACTTTCTACGCACCACAGACAGATGTAGCTATTGAGCTAGGTGGTGAGGATGCAAAGATTATATATTTTGAAAATGGTAATGTAGAGCAGAGAATGAATGGTATCTGCGCAGGCGGTACAGGTTCATTTATCGATCAGATGGCCTCTTTGCTTCAGACAGATGCACCTGGTCTTAATACATATGCCAAGGACTACAAGGCTATTTATCCTATCGCTGCTCGTTGCGGTGTATTTGCCAAGACTGATATTCAGCCACTTATCAACGAGGGAGCTTCTAAGGAAGACCTTTCAGCTTCTATTTTCCAGGCTGTTGTTAACCAGACTATTTCTGGTCTTGCCTGTGGTAAGCCTATCAGAGGTCACGTAGCTTTCTTAGGTGGTCCACTTCATTTCCTTGACCAGCTTAGAGAGGCATTCATTCGCACTCTTAAATTAGATGATGAGCACGCAATCTTGCTTGACAACTCTCATCTTTTCGCTGCAATCGGTTCTGCTCTTAATTCAAAAGAAGAATCAACAATGCCTATGGATCAGCTTATCGACAAGCTCTCTGAGGGTATTAAGATGGACTTTGAGGTTGCCAGACTTGAGCCACTTTTCGAGTCTGAGGAAGACTTCAGACAGTTCAAGGATAGACATGCTAAGGCTCAGGTAGAAAAGGGTGACTTAGCTAATTATCACGGTAATGTATATCTTGGTATCGACGCCGGTTCTACAACTACAAAACTTGCAGTTGTAGGTGACGATGGCAAGCTATTATATTCATTCTACTCTAGCAATAATGGTAGTCCACTTGCCACATCTCTTAAGGCACTTAAGGAAATCTACTCTATTATGCCAGAGGATACTCACATCGTTCACTCATGCTCAACAGGCTACGGCGAGGCACTTTTAAAGGCTGCTCTTCAGCTTGATGACGGTGAGGTAGAGACTATCGCTCACTACTATGCAGCTGCATTCTTCAATCCAGATGTTGACTGTATTCTTGATATCGGTGGTCAGGATATGAAGTGTATCCGCATCAAAAATGGCGTAGTTGACAGTGTACAGCTTAACGAAGCATGTTCTTCAGGTTGTGGTTCCTTCATCGAGACATTTGCAAAATCTCTTGATTTTAGTGTTCAGGATTTTGCAGAAGAGGCGCTTTTTGCACTTAATCCAATCGATCTTGGTACACGCTGTACTGTATTTATGAATTCAAAAGTTAAGCAGGCTCAAAAGGAAGGCGCATCAGTTGCTGATATCTCATCTGGTCTTGCTTACTCTGTTATTAAAAATGCATTATTTAAGGTAATCAAGCTTTCTGATGCTTCAGAGCTTGGTAAAAATATCGTTGTTCAGGGTGGTACATTCTACAACGATGCGGTACTTCGCTCCCTTGAAAAGGTAGCAGGTGTCGACGTAGTTCGTCCTGATATTGCAGGTATCATGGGTGCCTTCGGTTGTGCTCTTATTGCTAAGGAGCGCTACGAGGAGAATCCTACAACTACAACACTTGGAATCGATGAGATTAACAATCTTACATTTGATACTAAGCTCACTCGTTGCCAGGGATGTGTTAACCACTGTCTCCTTACAATCAACAGATTCTCAGGCGGACGTTCATTCATCACTGGAAACCGTTGTGAAAAGGGTGCAGGTGGAGTTAAAAACAAAGAAAATATTCCTAATCTATACGATTACAAATACAATAGATTATTTGAGTACGAGCCACTTTCAGAAGAGGAATGCACTCGTGGTACTGTAGGTATCCCTAGAGTATTGAATCTCTATGAGAATTATCCTTATTGGGCTACATTCTTTAAGAAACTTGGATTCAGAGTTGTTCTCTCTCCTCGTTCTAACCGCAAGGTATATGAGCTTGGAATCGAATCTATCCCATCTGAGTCAGAGTGTTACCCAGCTAAGATGGCTCACGGTCATGTACAGTGGCTTATTAATGAAGGGAATGTAGATTTCATTTTCTACCCATGTGTTCCATACGAGAGAAATGAATTCCCTGATTCAAACAACCACTACAACTGCCCTATCGTTACTTCATACGCTGAAAATATTAAAAACAATGTGGATGAGATTACATCAGGAAAGGTTCGTTTCCTTAATCCATTTATGGCATTTTCAAGCGAAGATATTCTTACAAATCAGCTTGTAAAGGTATTTGCTGATGAGTTTAATATCGGTGCTATTGAGGTTAGAAATGCTGCTCACGCCGCTTGGTTAGAGCAGGAGAATTTCAGAAATGATATGTATGCTAAGGGTCAGGCAGTTCTCAAATATCTGGAGGAGACTGGAAAGCACGGTATTGTACTTGCAGGCCGTCCATACCACGTAGACCCTGAGATCAATCATGGTATTCCTGAGCTTATAAATAGCTATGGTATTGCAGTTTTAACTGAGGATTCTATCTCAAATCTTGGAGAAGTAGAAAGACCTCTTATCGTAATGGATCAGTGGATGTTCCATTCACGTATGTATGCTGCTGCTAACTACGTTAAAAAGCATGACAACCTTGATTTAATCCAGCTCAATTCATTTGGTTGCGGACTTGATGCTGTTACAACTGATCAGGTTGCTGATATTCTTACAAACTCAGGCAAGATTTATACCTGCCTTAAAATCGACGAGGTTAACAACTTAGGTGCTGCTCGTATCCGTATCCGTTCTCTTCTTGCTGCACTTCGCGTCAAGAAAAAGAAAAAGGATACTCGCGAAATCGTACCTGCAAGCTATGACCGCGTTATATTTACAGAGGAGATGAAGGAGAAATACACAATTCTCTGTCCACAGATGTCTCCTATCCACTTTGATTTGATTGAGCCAGCATTTAACGCTGCCGGATACAATCTTGTGGTGCCAGATATTCCTACACGTACATGTGTAGACGAGGGACTTAAGTACGTTAACAACGATGCTTGCTATCCTTCACTTATGGTAATTGGTCAGCTTATGGCTGCTATTAATACAGGCAAGTTCGATATGAAGCACACTGCTCTTATGATTTCTCAGACAGGTGGTGGATGTCGTGCTTCCAACTACATTGGATTCATCCGTCGTGCACTTGCCAAGGCAGGATATCCAGATGTACCTGTTATCTCTCTCAACCTTAGCGGTTTAGAGAAGAACCCAGGATTTAAGCTTTCATTTAGCCTTTTACAGCATGGTTTCTATGCTCTAATCTTTGGAGATATCCTCCTTAGATGTGTATACAGAATCCGTCCATACGAGGCAGTTCCAGGCTCTACAAATGAGCTACATGATAAGTGGAGAAAGAAAGCTACCGAATTTGTTTCTAATAAAAAGATGCTTTCTCATAGAAAGTTTAAGAAGCTTTGCCGTGAAATGATTAGAGATTTTGATAATCTTCCAATCATCGAGGGCCTTGTTAAGCCAAGAGTAGGTATTGTTGGAGAGATTCTTGTTAAGTTCCTTCCAGCTGCCAACAACAACTTAGCTGAGCTTCTTGAGCAGGAAGGTGCTGAGGCTGTTGTTCCAGATTTAACAGACTTCCTTCTTTACAGTTTCTACAACGCTAACTTCAAGGAAGAGAATCTTGGTTCAAGCAAGAAAACTAAGTTCTTATGCAACATGGGAATCAAATTCTTTGAGTGGCTTAGAAGCGCTGCAAGAGATGAGTTCAACAAATCAAAGAGATTTACTGCTCCAGCTTACATTACCAATACTGCAGATGCCGCAAAGGAAATCGTATCTATTGGTAACCAGACTGGTGAGGGTTGGTTCCTTACAGGCGAGATGCTAGAGCTTATCGAAAATGGTGCTAGCAACATCGTATGTATCCAGCCATTTGGATGCTTACCTAACCATGTTGTTGGTAAGGGTGTAATCAAGCGTATCCGCCATGAGCATCCAGATGCTAATATCGTAGCAATCGACTATGATCCAGGTGCATCAGAGGTAAATCAGCTTAACCGTATCAAACTTATGCTTTCTACAGCAAACAAAAACCTTAAAGAAGCATAAGCCAATATCAAATTCATAGTAAAAAATAAGCTCTGTTAGGCGTGTTGCTTAACAGAGCATTTATTTTGTTTAAATATTTGATGCTATTATGCGGAATTCATAAGGCTTTAGGAAGAATGGCTCCGCACTGTCTAAATCATAAGTACTGAAAACTATTCTATCACCGTAGAATTCTACCTGTCGCCTTGATGGAGTAAGATTGCAATAGATATAGAGTCTCTCTTCTTTTGCCTCACGGGTAAAAATCAAAACATCATAAGGTGCTGCAACTCTATGGTATACTCCTTCGGATAAAGCTTTTGAATTCTTTCTAAATTCAATCATCTTGGATGTGAAAGTGTATAAACTAGTAGGGTCTTCTTCCACCTTTGGGTCCCTACAATATTCGCCATCATTAATAAATGGAATCCCCACTAGCGAAAGATGCATTCCTGTATATACCTTAGCGAAATTCAAACAGTTTACCTTGTCATTGCCAAAGTACTTGGCAAAGCTGGTAGAATCTCCTGTTTCAACATAATTAATAGGAGTCTCAAGAGTATGTTGGCCTTTATCTACTAACTTAATAAGCTTTCTATTATTTCGACGAGCCTGAAGCTTTTGAACCTTTTTGCTTTCTGAGTCTATTCGACCGCAGAAGAATATTGCATCAAGACCATCCTCACAGAAATGTTTCGAATCATCTGGGAATATAGATGTTCCCTCGCCAATTACAAAGCATTTATATTTTGACCAAACGTCCTTATTTAATCTCTTAATTATATCTCGACATCCCTTGGTATAGAGATAGTGCTCTCCACCCTTAACAAAGATATTAAATCCGCCATCAGCCATTGAATTCTTGTAGATAATATTCATAGTATCAAGCCTAAAGCCTGCAATACCCTTATCTAGCCAAAATCGCATAGCATCAGCAATTTCTTCATACACATCAGGATTGCTCCAATTCAAATCAGGCTGATTCTTTCCCATTATGCTAAGATACCACTGACCATTTTCAGCTTTATTCCATGCACTGCGACTCCTGAGACCTCGCCAATTATTTCTCTTATATGCGCTTAAATAGTAATAATTTATATATTTTTCATCGCCCTCTAAAGCCTTCTTGAACCACCAATGTTCGTCAGAAGTGCTGGCAATGCACATATCCATCATTACTTTTATTCCGACTCTCTTAGCACGGCTAAGCAGTCTCTCTAAATCTTCCATTGTGCCTAAATCTGGATCAATCGCCCTGAAATCTGATGTATCATAACCACTGTCATGACGTGGGCTTGGAAAAATCGGACCCAATGCAATTACATCGACTCCTAATTCTTTTAGATAATGTAATTTTGAAATTATACCTGGAATATCACCAATATTATCACCATTGCTATCGCAGAAGGTTCTGGGATAGATTTGGTAAATTATAGCGTTCTTCCACCACTTCTTTGCACTAGATGCAGCCATAAATTTCCCCACTTTCGTCTCCCCGTATTAGCAATAATTCCCCACTGAGAAACTACCACCACTTCTAATATATAGCATTAAACATACTTTTACAACAATTATTTCACAATTTATACACATATAAGGGAAATATTCTGCACAATATCAAGTTATCCACAAAATAATAAAACAACGGCAGACAATTACGTCTGCCGCTGTGTAAAGTTGCAAGTTTGCTTTCATGCATTATTTAGCTAATAACATCATTATTTTATTAGAACGAGCAACAAATTCTGTCATTGCCTCTGGAGAAAGTGGCGCATTGGCAATCTTTGCTAAATCATAAAGCTGAGCTGCAAATACATCTACATTCTCACCATCCTTATTGTTAATGATGTACTGGACTAAATCATTGTTAGCATTTAAAACAAGTGTCTCTGAAGCTGAGCCAAACATGCTCATATCCATGCCACCCATAGCATACATCTTCATCATATCCTGCATACGGCGGCTCTCTTCTGAAACAGTAATCATAGATGAAAGGTCCTTATTTTTGAACTTTTCTACCTTGACCTCAAGTCCCTGGTTATTAAGTGCCTTTCTAAATACCTCAGTAAGAGTCTCTGTCTCTGACTTAAGTTCATCCTCTGCAGTCTCTTCAACCATAGAATCTGTTACATCAGCATCGATACGGCAGAACTTGTAGTTCTCATTGCGCTGCTCAAGCTGTGTGATGAATGAAGTATCAATAGCATGGTCAAGGATAACGGCGTTCATGCCCTGCTCCTTGAACATATTAATATACTGGCCCTGCTGAGCAACATCAGTTACATAGTAAACTGTCTTTCTCTTGTCCTCTGGCTCATTATTAGCCGCGTCTGCATCCTTGTTGTCATCCACAACCTCTGCATCAACAGCATCGCCATTCTCATCAGTAGCTTTCTCCTCTTCCTTAACAAGAAGCTCTGGAAGTGTAGTGTACTTATCATTAATATCCTTGAATAAGATGTAATCGTTCATCTTATCGCAGAACTTTGTATCCTTTAAGCAACCAAACTTGATGAATGGAGCAATGTCATCCCAATATTTCTCATATGACTCTTTCTCAGTCTTGCACATACCAGTAAGCTTGTCAGCTACCTTCTTGGTGATGTACTCAGAAATCTTTGTAACGAATCCATCATTCTGAAGTGCAGAACGTGATACATTAAGAGGAAGGTCAGGACAATCGATAACACCCTTGAGAAGCATCAAGAACTCAGGGATAACTTCCTTGATATTGTCAGCGATGAATACCTGATTGTTGTAGAGCTTGATTGTACCTTCGATAGAATCGTACTCTGTATTAATCTTAGGGAAGTATAAAATACCCTTGAGATTGAATGGATAATCCATGTTAAGGTGAATCCAGAAAAGTGGCTCCTTGTAGTCATGGAATACATCTCTGTAAAATGCCTTGTAATCATCATCTGTACACTCAGATGGATTCTTAGTCCAAAGTGGATGTGTCTCATTGAGAGGAACTGGACGCTTAACAATCTTGAGCTTGTCCTTGGCAGGAGAAACCTCTACCTGCTCCTTCTCACCATTTTCATTTTCCTTCTCCTCGAACTTAGCTTCCTCGTGAATCTCCTCGATTACCTTGTCAGTGTCTCTCTTGTCAGCTGCGTCGATTGTCTCGTACTCTTCTGGAGCATCCTTCTTAGAAAGGAAAATCTCAGTAGGCATAAATGAACAGTACTTTGTGATAACCTCACGAGCTCTGTACTCGTTAGCAAACTCAAGGCAATCCTCATTTAAGAATAATGTGATCTTGGTACCAACCTGGTCCCACTCGCCATCGCTCATCTCGAACTCTGTACCGCCATCACACTCCCAGTGAACTGCTGTAGCTCCATCCTTGTAAGAAAGTGTATCAATGTGAACCTCGTCAGCTACCATAAATGCTGAGTAGAATCCAAGACCAAAGTGACCAATAATCTGGTCGCTGTCTGCCTTGTCCTTGTACTTCTCAAGGAAGTCTGTTGCACCAGAGAATGCAATCTGGTTAATATACTCATCTACCTCGTCAGCAGTCATACCAAGACCATTATCAATGAATGTAAGTGTCTTATCCTCAGGGCTAACAACTACCTGAATCTTTGCCTTATAGTCAAGTGGAAGTGAATACTCTCCCATCATATCAAGCTTCTTAAGCTTTGTAATAGCATCGCAACCATTGGAGATAAGCTCTCTATAGAAAATGTCGTGATCAGAGTATAACCATTTCTTAATCACTGGAAAAATATTTTCGCTTGTAATAGATAAACTACCTTTTTTGTTTCCCATTATATATCACTCCTTTGATATTAGCTGTTACGCTAACAATCCTAATATTTCTCCGCTCATCTAAAATGATTGGCTTATAAATTATTAGAACTTGTTATCTACAGCTTTTATTCTCACTGAAATATATGATAATACTGCAAAAATAAGAAGTCAATAAAAAATTAGCACTCTTTTAACAAGAGTGCTAACAACGATTATTTTTATTATAAATTTGCTGCCTGTATGGCATCCTCATTATCTGCAAGAGGGGTGTAATCAAACATTACATTTTTCTCTTCCAATTTTTCTGCTGTTTCTATCTCTTCATCTGTCGCAGCCTCATACTCCTCACCGTCGTATGTTTTATACCATACGCCATCCTCATTTTCATAGTAATCACACTTATATCCAAATTGATAAATCATTTCAGTTGAATTGGACTCTAGATTATATATGCCTATACCATATAAACCAGCACCACCTGACCATACATTAGAAATAAAATGATTATCAAAATTGTAATATCTATTTCTAGCTGTGCCGCTAACTACAAGAGCAGGTTTATTGTCTACAATTGTATAGATATCATAGATTGCTCCCGGCAATTCATCATCGTCATAGATTATGCCTACAAAAAGCTCATCCACACCATCTATATTAATGTCTTTATACGCATATCCGATATGCTCAAGTGGATTGTCCATTTCATGTATCGCATATGCGAATTCAGGACTCATGTTTTTTTCTTCAAGCTTTGTAGCATCCCATTTTTCGTTAACAGCCTTTACATACTCAGATAAAACTGTGTTGTATAAATCCTCACCTTTTGTACCAGCTTCATAGGTATATGTATATCCATTGATTCCTTCTAAGGATTCTACTACTGAATCTGCAGCATCGTAGAGCTTAGCAAAGCCCTCTGGCATATCAGGCTCATTATAATCCCACTGAACCTCTGTGGCATAGCCCTTTACAACATTGTATATATCGCCATTTTCGCTAGACAGTTCGCCCACTTTTTCATATGGCCCACCTGCATAATCGCTAGGACTACCAGCAGCCCATACCATAAATGCTAATCCGGAAAATCCAGCATCTTTTGCCTCTTTATAATAGATGTACATCTTGTCAGAATCTGTCTCTACCTCTGCAAGGTCTGCTAGTTCAGTTGGCAACGTGATTTTAAACAGGTCATTTGAATACTCTACTACATCACCTGTCGCATCCTCTGGCTTTGCCCCATCGGACTGAGACTCACCAGATTGGCTCTCACTAGGCTGAGATGAATCCCCAGTAGGATTTGTATTACCACATCCTGCAAGAACTAAAGCACATGCTAAAAGAATACCTAAAATTTTTCTACTCATCTTACTCTCCTTTTCTATATAATATTTTACTCAGAAACACAGTAATAATTAAATGTACCGCGACTAACTAGCTCACCACTATCATCAGTCACATCCACATCTACGACGCAAAACTTTCTAGTTCTTTTTATGACATTTCCCTTTGCAGTAATTCTACCTGATTTTGCACCTTTAAGAAAATAAAAGTTTGATTGCTGAGTAACATACTCTCTTCCATCTGCCCTTGATGAATAACCAGCACAGGTATCTGCCAGAGAAAAATGTGCACCTCCGTGAGCTATTCCCAAAACATTTAATGTCTCAGGCACAATATCTATATGAGCTGTAGCTCCTGATACTTCTATATCATCAATCACGATGTGATTGTACTTAACAAACTCATTCGCCTCATAAGAACGGCGAAGCTTTTCTAATAATTCCTTACTCATAAAAAATCCTTCCAAATAAAAATCTCTTTTTATTATAAACGATTCTACAAGTTAAGTAAAAAAAGAGCTATACCGTATATACGGTATAGCTCTGCGCTACGACATTTAAAATTAATACCCTAAATAAATTTTAAAGATCTGCAGATCCAACGCAATCTTTGTTAGCAACATAATAAATCTTGCGCTCCTCTGGCTTGATGTAAATGTTAAGCTCTTCAAGAGTCTTTCCCTTATAATCCTTCTTGAAGGCTGACTGTGCTTTCTTTAAGCACTCTGCCTCAGAGAACTCAAGTCCCTGATACTGAACAACTGCTGTAGTAGCTACTTTCTTCTTAGCTGTAGTTTTTTTAGCTGTAGCTTTCTTAACAGTTTTCTTAGCTGCTGTAGCTTTCTTTGTAGCTGTAGCCTTAGCTTTTGCTGCTGTCTTTGTAGCAGCCTTTTTAGCTGTTGCAGCTTCCTTCTTAACCTCTGCTGCTGCAGACTTAACTGCTGATGCTGCAGAAGCAGCTGACTTCTTAACGTCGTCAACTGTAATTTTTGCACTAGTAACCATTTCTAATACCCTCCTATTTTTTGAAACAAAATAAATAATTTTGTACAAAACTTATTATAGTCATTTAGTTCGACTATTTCTAGTCTATTGTGGTAATTTTCTACCAATTAACTAATATTTGTAGGATATATTAATGGTTTATTGTAAAAATAATATTAAATTAGGTTAATTTTTCAGATATTTATTTAGTGTTTCAAAGAAGGCTCCGCTGGTTAATTCAGATGCATCTTCTGGGAAAGAAATACCATCCCATAATTTTGTATTCATGTCAGAAAAATATTTTTCTTCTAGATCAGAAACAATATCATCCAATACTTTTTGTCTTCTTTTTTCGATGATTACTTCTTTATTTTCTTCTGATAATTCTTCATTGTATTTATCCAAACACTGGAAGAAATAGAAGCCATTATCAGCTGCAATTGCGCCTGATACTTCTTCTGTGTCAAGATTAAAAACTACCTTGTCTACTTCTTCAGGATACTCGCCTCTTGCAAATGTAACCTGATATGTATCAAGCTCAGTGTAAGTTGATGCTAGACGTTCAAAGGTATATCCGTAATCTATCATGCCCTGGATTTCTTTTGCCTTTGACTCATCAGAAACAAAAAGTACAAATGCTTCCATAACACGAGCTTCATCTTCCGATACTTCCTCATCAACAGAATCCATCAATTCGTTGTAAACTTTTGTTGCCAGAGCATATCGTATATACATATTTTTGATATCTTTTTTCTTGGCTCCAGTAAATGATTTTTCTGCACGAGAAAGTGAGTCATAATACTCAGCTGCTGCATCCTCACAAGCCTTGTTCTCATCATCAGTAAGTACTATCTCATGTTCCTGGGCATAAAGATTAAGAACGTAAACCTTTGTGAGATGCTCCAACGTCAAATCCTTGATAGAGTCTGTCATTGTCTCAGTATCAAAATCCTCAGTCCAAAGATTGACTCCATCAACTGAACCATAGATATTTTTTTCATTTAAAAGATATACAAGAGCCTCCTTTTTAGAGCACTTCATATCTCCAATTTTAAACACAGTACTGCGTCCACTTGATGTATCAAAATAAATTGTAGTGTCCTTATATGCGCATCCGGAAAAACTAACAGCAAGACATATCGTAAATACGAATGCGGTAATTCTTTTTATAAATTTCATAACTAACCCTCTACGATGAGATATCTACCATCGCCGATGGCAAAAACTTCTTCAGATGAAAGAATTTCATCCTCTGTCATCCCTGTAACATCCATCTCATCTTCAAGATACTCAATAACCTCTTTTTTATTTTTGCAAACAACTGCACATACATCCTCTAAAAACTCTGCAGCCTCCTCTTCTGTATCAACTACTGTCTCAGGAAAAAGCTGAAGCTGATTTTTGAGAAATGCTTCTACTGTCTTCTTATCGTACATAACTAAACTCCTATCGTTTTCTCCAATGCAAAGGAATATAGCAACACTTCCTTCACTGGTATATTATATGCTTTTTCAATGGCAGCCTTATATAGCTGCAATTGCTTTTCATATCTTAGCACTAATTGACTATCCTCGTCCACTCTATCAGTCTTATAATCAAGAAGTACTATTCCGTCATCTTCTTCGAAAAATACATCGATGATACCCTGCACTAAAAGCATTTCATCTGTTGATGATTCATCTCCAAATAGCTCCTTGCCGTTGCTCCCGTACACAAAAGGCTTTTCCTTATAGAGCTTGCCTCTTAATGCAGCTTTACTCATTCTATTTGCGATGTCATCATTTAAAAATCCCTGTAGCTTTTTATAATTAATTCTTTTTTGCTCATCCTCAGACAGACTATGAACATTTGTCATGTAAGATAACTGTTCATTAAATGAGGATGCAAAATCTTCTCTAGCAAAATCAAAGCACTCCATAAATCTGTGCATAGCTGTACCATAAAGGGCACCAGCCGGAACCTTGTCCCCTGCATCAACAGAAGTATCATTAAGCTCTTTCATCATAAACTGTGGCACGTACGCTTCTTCCTCAGTATGTATAAATGCAGGAGCTGCATCTGCATTAAATTCAAAAGCCAGCTCCATAGCCTGATGTTTAATCTCTGAAACGGAGTATTTGTTCTTGTATTTGCTATCGGCGCTCCCCTCGTAATCAAACGAAACCGTATTTACGATAGGATTATCCTCTTCTAAATTTTTGGATTTTATTTCTTCAATTAATCTGCGAGCCTGTTCCTTCACAAGAGATTTTTCAACCTCCTGCACAAACAGCTGACTGCAATCTACGATTGTTCTATTGTAGTCTGCTGCCGAGGCATTCAGCGCTCTAATAATAAGCTCAATTGAAGACTGAGCCTTTTCCTTTGTATAGTAATCAAGGATTGTATCATTTGCTGTATAGTCAGCTATAATATCAGGCACACTCTTTTTTGAAGTAGGCTTGATGGATGCAGTAATTATAAGCTTGTCCACCGGACGAGTAAGGGCTACATATAATATTCTCAAAAGCTCACCCTTGCTGCTTGCACTAACTTTTTTCTTTATCAAATTGTAAAAGCTGGTTTTAAAAGTAATGCGTTCCTTTGGGTCTCTATAATTAAGAGCAAGTCCCAAGGAATTATCGTAAGCAAATGTGCCAGACTCATCCTTGAATCCTCTTCCCATTCCAGAAACAAAGCAAACTGGGAACTCAAGGCCCTTACTCTTATGAATAGTCATAATACGGACTGCATTGTCATTTTCGCCTACAGTTTTGGCTACCCCCAAATCCTCATCATAGCTCTTGAGCCCTTCTATATAGCTAACAAATCTAGATAGTCCCTTAAAGCTGGTACTCTCGAATGCTACCGCCTCGTCTATAAGCTTATCAAGATTTGCTCTAGCCATCTTGCCAAGAGGAAGAGCACTGACATACAAGCCATATCCTGTATCCTCAAGGACTCTTTCTATCATCTTATGAATAGGTGTATCCACAGCTGCATTCCTATGCTTTTCAAGAGAATCAAGGAAATACCTCACATCATCTGCAGAGTGTTTCTCGCAAAATTCTTTTAGGCATGTATATAGTGGAGACTTGCCATCTGTAGCTCTAATCTGCGCCAATCTGTTTGATGAAAATCCAAACATAGGAGAATGCAAAACTGCTGCAAGAGGAATATCATCAAATGGATTATCAATGATTTTAAGCATAGATAAAACTGTCTCTATCTCCTCTCGCTCAAAGAATCCTTTTTCTTCGGCAACATATGCTGGAATTCCACTGTCCTTTAAAACACTAATATATTTGTCTGCATGGCCTGTTGTAGCACGCATCAAAATAACCACATCCGATAGTTTCATTGGACGCAATGTACGGCCATCTGCCCCCTTGTCACTTACCTGAAATCCTTCAGCTATAAGTCTTTTAATTCGAGAGGCAACCACTCTGGCTTCCAGCTCATCTGCATTATCGATATCCATGTTAGCCATGTCTTCTGAATTCTGTGTAGCTATAATAATCTCCGGCTCATATGTTTTTGAGTCCCCTTTGAAAGTATCATCACCAACTTTAAGGGCGGCTTTTTCATCATAAATAACCCCACCCATATCAGGTTGCATAAGAGGTCTAAACACCTGATTACAAAAATGTAAAACCTCACCTCTACTTCTGAAATTGCTGTCCAAATCAATTCGAACTGAATCAGATGAATCATCCTGAGGATAGGTTCTTAATTTATCTATAAAAAGCTGTGGACTAGCCTGTCTAAATGCATAGATAGACTGCTTGACATCACCAACAGTAAAATAATTGTTGTCAGAAGAAACAGCAGTAAGAATCTGCTCCTGTAATTCATTGGAGTCCTGATACTCATCTACCATTACTTCCTTGAAATGATTGCAAAGCTCTAATGCCACTGGACGCTTTTCATGTTCTTTTGATTCTTTGTTTCTAAGAATCTCAAGAGCCATATGCTCCACGTCATTGAAATCAAAGATATTCTTTTTTCTTTTTTCCGCCATCAAAGCATCTGAGTAATCTCTGGCAAAATCAATGAGAGCTACCGCCTGTCTTTTCACATATATCAAGCTGTCAAACAGCTCTTCAATAGAAAGATTGAAAAAGTCAGCCTTCAAGCTATCAATCATCTTTTTATAGTCATATCTAAAATCCTTTGCCTGCTGTGCCTCATATTCATTAAGTGATGTGTTTTTGCTAGACCATCTTTCTGGATCAAATCCATCAAATAAAATTCTCTTTTCTTCATAGGTAGCTGCGTCATAAATAGCACTAAAGTATGATAGTTCATTTGAAAAAATGGTCTTGTCCTTTGAGTCACAGTCCACTGTATATAAGCTTAAAAATCTTTTGATTCTTCCGATGATAGAATCCAAGCTCATGTTAGTGTATTCAAGTAAAGCCTTCATAAAATCAGATTCCTGAAGAGCTTCTATAGAATCAATATCGTATATGCGAAGTGCGTTATCGTACCATTCATCCACCCATGCAAAACTAGTAGCCTTTGCATGAAGCTCAAAAATCATATTTTTTAGAGTGTCTACATTGCGCCCTACTATATAGGCATCAGCTAACAGTCTAAAGTCAGCTTCATTTTCCTGAAGTCGCTTTGAAAGCAAATCAGAAAACACCTCATCAGAAAGCATCTTAAGCTCTCCCGCAGTCCCAACTCTGAAAGATGGATCCATATTTATCTCGTAGAAATAATTCTTAACCACCCAGTTACAGAAGCTATCTATAGTACGAATCTGGGCATTGTGAATAAGTGTTGCCTGAGAGCGAATCCTGCCATTGTCTGCCTTTTCAGCCACAGCCTTGTCAATGGCCACCCGAATCCTGTCCTTCATTTCAGCAGCGGCGGCTGTAGTAAATGTCACCACAAGAATACGGTCTACATCAATGCCATTTTTCTCATCAAGTATCTCTGAAATAATGCGCTCTACCAGCACAAATGTCTTTCCACTTCCAGCAGCAGCGCTTACTAACATATTCTTTTTTCTTGTATCACGAACTTTAATCTGTTCTTCAGTTAACGCCACTTTTACTCTCCTTCTTCCATCTTTTCCTTCATAAGTCTAATGACTTCGTCTCTATCCTCTAGCTTTGCAAAAGTTCTAGCTTCATATCCCTGCTCATTTTCATTGAAATGACAAACGCTCCTATATCTACAGAAACGACATGCATCGATTGACCCTAGTCTAGCAGGTGTGCAATCAAATTTACCGGCGATTATATCTTTAGCCGCCTGCTGGGCTGTAAATGCTCCGTATTTAATAACAGTCTCCATATCCTCTCGACTGACGGCATTAGTGGTCTTAGCAAGGTCACCATCCTTTTTAATTGCATAAGGAACAATAGATGACTTATCTGTCTGTCCCTCTAACGTACCAACAGTAGAATCATTGGCATACAAATCATCCTTATCAGAGGATAAAAGTCCTTCCATCTTACTAAGCTTAAGTCTATCCTCTTCTCTAGTGGAAGCATTTTTAGATGACTCTAAATATTTGTTGGCCATCTCATAGTAAAGCATGGCTGATGAGTGCAGCTTGGAATCTGGATAACGTTCCTTTAACTTTTCAAGAACAACTCCCATATAGATAGGCAGCTGCATAGAAAGTCCATAGTAGCATTCGTTCAAATCCAGCTTGTGGCCGCTAGACTTATAGTCAATAATTCTAACCGCCTTATCCTCATCACCTGCTATATCAATTCTGTCTACCTTGCCTTTTAAATTGGCGATAGTCTCTCCACTTACATCGTCTGTAATAGATGTTTGAATTGGCTCCTCAAAAAATGCTGGTTCAAACTCTCCTCTTTTTATCTGTGTAGTGATGACCTCCACCGTATATCTTAAGGTATCCTTCATAGATTCTACTATGTATCGCTGGGTAGAATCCTCAAGAGTGTTTACCTTTGCCATAGCTTCAAACGTCTGATTTATAGCCATGTCAATATAAGCTTCTCTCTCTTCTTTTGAAACAGACTTAAAGCTCTTGCCATCCGCCTTTAGGCTATCAGAATAGCGCTCAATAGCCTCATGGTAAAAGTTACCCATGTCGATACTAGATAGCTCAAATTCTTCTCTTTCCTTAAGGTTCAAAACATGGGTGAGAAAATATTTGTAGCCGCATTCATTGTATTCTTCAAATTTTGATACAGAACCAGAAACTGTCTCGTCCTCATTAAATGCCTCGTTGACTGCCAGCATTATATCCTCATCTACCTTTTCAGGTGAATGCTCATAAAAGGCAGCCTTTAGGCATGTATCAAAATCAACAGACTCCTCATTTTTCGCCCAGTCAATTAAGTAAACAAATACTTCTTTTTCTCTATCGTCTAGACTCTCAATTCCGTATGTGCTGATACGATTGATAAGCTCTATCAAAAGCTTAAGGCTACTTTTTTTCGCAAGAGTCCTATCTGCAATATCAAAGTCCTCTACTTCCCTAAGGCTTACTGCAGGGAAAAGTTTGGTAATCACGTCCACAAGATATGATGGATTAACACCCTTGCCTGCACCATCTACTCGAGGCATAGTAAGGAAAAGCTTTTCATTTGGCTTTGTAAGCATCAAATAAAGATAGAATCGCTGTCTAAATGACTTCTGCCTATCGGAAGGCGCAAGTTCAAATCCTAAATCAAGTAGCTGCTCTCTCTCTAGCTGAGAAAGGATACCGCCATTCTCCACCTTTTTAGGAATGGAATCATCTGATGCTCCTAGGCAAAATAGCACCTTGATATTTGATAATCTGGTTCTTTCTATATCACCCAAAATAACACTGTCGGCAGCTGGAGGTATAACGCCTATAGATGCTGCTGAAAGGCCAGCCTCATAGATGTCATGGAACTCTTCCATGTCCATTACATCATCACCTAATATAGAGACCATTTTGTCTAATATATCAATGATTACAGGATAAATCTGGCTGTACTCTTTTGATTTGACTGCATCAGTTTCCTCGTATAGTTTGCCTCTGGCATTTATCTTTTTTTCCACATCATAGGCAAGGAAAAATCTATATAGGGCCTTTGCTATATCCTGGACAGTTGCCTCTTTTCCCACAGCCCCTTCAAAATCTACAAAAGGTTTTATAAACTTTTCTCGAATTTCATTTACTTTTAGTAAATCCTCATCTTCTTTATATGAATTGGATCTAATTGCAAATGGGTGAAAATATTTATTTTTTCCACGAATGCCAGTTGCAATAATGTAGTTTTCCAGATAATCAATCTCCTGGAAAGATAAATCTGTAAGGCCAGTTCTTAAAAATCTAAATACATCTTCGCATCTGAAATTTCTGCTGATTATGTCAAAAAGAGAATCTACCATCTCTGACATTGGATGGAACAAAATCTCAGTTTTGGCATCAATAAAGTAAGGGATATTGTAATCTGACCAAATCCCTGAAACAAGATATCTATACTGCTCCAAATCAGGAGCCACAACAGCTATATCCTTGTAATGCATCCCTGATCTTACAAGTCTGCTGATATTAATC
Source organism: Pseudobutyrivibrio sp. AR14 (assembly GCF_900101325.1). Classification (NCBI taxonomy): domain Bacteria; kingdom Bacillati; phylum Bacillota; class Clostridia; order Lachnospirales; family Lachnospiraceae; genus Pseudobutyrivibrio; species Pseudobutyrivibrio sp. AR14. The sequence goes on along the minus strand of NZ_FMUY01000014.1, from coordinate 35,664 downwards.
GCAACAAATTCTAATTCTTCTCTGGCGTTTTTTAGACTAACAAGATTAATAGTGTCATTTACATCCCCCTCATAGACCTTCGTCTTGTTTCTAAAAATATTATTCTCCAGGTGACTAAGGACAGGATTGGTGCTAAGCCAGCCATTATCCTCTGAAATGTAACATGGTTCATTAATTTCTACGCCAGCTCTTTTTGAAATGATACTTAGCTTACGAACAAATTCTGATGACATAGAAAACAATTCATCATCAGCCAAATCTTCAAAGAGAGGTGTGCTCTCATCTGCTGTAATAGTAACTGCCACCTCTGAGCAGATCTTAAGCATATGCTCCACCAGCTGATACTGAATTGGAGTAAATCCAGTAAATCCATCTAACACCACAGTGGAATTGCAGACTATATCAGAGTCATCTATCATAGAATTTAAAGTGGATAGAATTGACTCTGTGGTGACGTATTTACCATCTATAAAATCAAGAAAAGCGCTATATAATACAGATAAATCCGTAGCCTTTCTTTTAAAGCTTTCTGACATTGTAGGAGAATCAATCATTGCCTTTAGCTTTTCTGGCGTAATGTTGTATTGAGTCATCTCCGAAATCAATGATTTAACCTGAGTGATATAACTGACTCTGGTAATGTTATTTTTCAAAACACTAAGGTCATTTAAATGATTTTCAACAAGCTTTCTAATTACAAGTGATTTGCCTGTATCATCCAAAACCGCATGAACAGCCGCCCCAAGCTCCTCAAAAACACGATATGCCAGTCGGTTAAATGAAAGCACATCAATATTCATAATACATTTATTAGGATGCATTGAAACTAGAAGTCTCTGGGTAGACATGGTGTATTGTTCTGGTACAATCACCAGGAAATTTTTGTCCTTATGTTCCATAGACTCTTTGATGATTCGAGTATAGATGCTTGTAGATTTTCCACTGCCGGAATTTCCAATAATAAGGGAAAGTGACATATTATTCTCCTATAAAATGGAGTTTTGCTTTGCAAAACTCCTGTTATTTCCTAATTAAGAAATAAAGGCGCTCCTTCAATATAAAAGGGGCGCCTCATAAATACAAATCATATTATTGTGGGAACATACCTCTTAACATAGTGGCCATAGAGCCCATTCTCGAACGCTGATATGGCTTGCCCTTAAGATACATATCTACCACGTTGATATTCTTAATCTCATCCACTGGTACATCAAATGGATTAGCATCAAGAATAGTTAAATCACAGCTCTTACCCATTTCTAGCGAACCCCTCTCTTTTTCGTCGAAAAGAGAAAATGCTCCGTTATATGTGGCCATTCTAAGTGCCTCATATACAGTAACTGACTGAGATTTATTTTTGTTGTTGCATGCATCATGTATCCAAAGAATTGGGTCTGGATCTGATGCTGGTGCATCTGAATTAAAGCACACTTTTATGCCTAAATCCTCAATAGTTCTAAGAGGATTAATTCTAGAAAGTCGCTCCTTGCCTATCATGCTCTCAAGGAACTCCTCCGCTCCGTCAGTATGAGATAACATGGAAGGCTTCATAGATATCATTATCTTGTATTTTGCACAGATCTTTAGTGCCTGCTCAGTAGGTAAACTACCATGAAGTATCACATGGCGATGATCATATCTAGGATAATCCTCCAAAGCCATTGCGATGGCATTGACAGCCTGCTCGAAGGCAGCATCACCAACAGCATGCAGTGCAATCTGGTAGCCAGCTCTGTTAGCATTTATACAAAATTTCTGAACATCTACATCTTGGAAATAAGATAATCCCTTATTATTAATAGTCTCATAATTGTCGATTAGCGCTGCATCCATATTTGAGAAAGTGCCGTCCAAATTGGCAAACACAACTCGAGTCATGTCCTTTTTGGCAATCTTATCCATGTTGGCTGTCTGGTATGCTGCACGTATCTGCATGCCATTATCAAGTCCCTTGGCAACAGAGCGCTCCATATCAAAATCGTAGTCCCTGATAAAGCCAAGTCCACTGGCTGAGCAAATAAGTCCTATACCCTTGCTAGCAAGGAAGTCAGCTGTCTCCACCATAGAGTCTATGACCTTTTTGGTAGAAAGGCCGTGAGTAATGAACTCACAAGCTGCCATAAAGGCCTCCTGCCTCAATTCACCAGTATCTGGATTATATCCTCTTAAATTAGCTATTTTAGATTGAATGGCATTTAAAAACAAAGTGTTAGCAACACCTGAGTGGGCATCGTGCTTGATAATAAATGCAGGCTTGTCGTTGCAAGCCAAATCAAGCTGCTCCTTAAGGATAAGATGTCCCTCGGTAACCGCATACTCAGTAGCGCCAAATCCAACTACTATATTTTCTCGGGTATTTGCAGAGTATTCTTTTAACTGTTCCAAAATATTTGCATTGGAATCTGTATCACTGATTGGAAACATCCTATGCAAAACGGAAAAACCTGAATAATGCAAATGAGTATCAACAAAAGCTGGTATCATAACATTATTTCCCAATTCAATTGGTGGTACAACCTCGTACTGTGTAGGTAGCGTCTCTCCGATATAGGCAATTCTGCCTTCTCGTTCTACCAGATAGTTCGCTACAGTATTTTTCTCGTCACAAGTGAGAATTGTTCCATGAAATACCTGCATTTATAACCCCTCCCAAAATAAAACTATTAATTAGATTTCTTAGTTGGTCTATATATATGTCTTGGTATACCATCAACCATGATTGGTGATACATCGCCTTGAATCAATGGTCTTACATATGTGATGAAAGCCTCTGTAACATAAGTTCCATCATGTGTAATCCAATTACGTGGAACAAGCTTTTCATCGTTTGCTATCTTATGTACATCCTTGACCTCAGTACCACACTGATATGGGTCATCAGAATGACGGGTAAGTGTAACCATCTTGCCAGTATCGCCCTCATCAGCGGCAAGGACAGCTGCACCACCTACCTGATATGCCTCTAAGATATCAACTCGAGATGCAAGATGTGAACCAGCTCTCTGTAAAGTAGAAAGCTCAATAGCTCTAGTCTTGCAGCCAAGCTCTGCGCCTATGTAATTGCAAAGATATGCTGCTGTACCAGTAAGCTGCTTGTGGTTAAATGCATCTACGAACTCAACATTGTTGCCAAGCTCACAGACGTACTTGCCATCCTTGGTGTGGATACCCTCTGAAATACAGATAACTACAGAAGACTGAGTCTTCAATAGCTTTTCAACTCTCTGCTTAAATTTCTCAATATCAAAAGCTACCTCTGGTAAATAAATCAAATCAGGGCCCTCGCAATCCTCTCCTTTTGCAAGGATAGATGCGCCTGTAAGCCAGCCTGCATTACGTCCCATTATCTCAACAATAGTAACAAGACCCTTGCCATACTCAAGGCAATAGCTATCTCTGATGATTTCTTTTACAGAAGTACCGATGTATTTAGCTGCACTACCATATCCAGGTGTGTGATCAGTAAGAGCCAGATCGTTATCGATTGTCTTAGGACATCCCACGAATCTGATATCTGATCCTGTAAGAATAGCATAATCAGAAAGCTTTTTAATGGTGTCCATGGAATCATTTCCACCAATGTATATAAGCGCTTCGATTTCTAGCTTATTGAGGATTTCAAAAATCTTCTCGTAAGTTTTCATATCCTCGTGAATCTCTGGTAACTTGAAACGGCATGACCCCAAATATGCCGCTGGTGTACGCTTTAGAAGCTCAACATCCAAATCATTTTTGATGTAATCGGAAAGATCAATGTATTGTTCATCCATTAATCCTTTGATGCCGTGGAGCATACCGAATACTTTTTTAGCACCACGGTCCTTAGCTGTTCTGATAACTCCCGCTAATGAAGAGTTAATTGCGGCGGTCGGTCCGCCTGATTGTCCCACAATTACGTTCCCTGTCATTACATCTTACCTCCCAATAAATACTTTTGTTTATTAATTCTCTATCTAGTCATCGGTAGGCAAGTCCCTAAAGTAGCTTGCAATAATGTCGCAAATAATCCATATTGCTCCTCCAACTGTGGATGCGACAAAAATCTTGATGACATTGATAAGTAGAATCCCCGCTGTAAGAGTACCGCCAGTAAAACTGGTAACCAGCCAGTATACCGGACGAACAAATAACCAGTATCCACCAATGTATATGCCAAGTACTGTACCAAGAACGCTGAAGAAAACAGCTAGCGCCCTTTTTACGTTCTTTTTCATTAGTAATTCTCCTGTTCCCTCTTATTTAGAAGAACTATCTCCAATATTTACTTATACTTAATTAAAATGGTAGCATAAGAAGTCCAAAAACGCCACCCAAAATACCATAACAAATGATGGAAATAATAATTGCGATACTTGCACCTGCCACAACATCCTTAATAAAATGAACGCCGCCCACTACCCTAATGATAGCAAGACAGATTCCAAGCACAGAAATTACAACAGCCATAAGAACTGATGACTGAAGAAATGTCATAGAAATCATAAATATAGAAAACACATGTCGGCTAGGAAAGCTCTTGCCAACAGTATCTTTATCTAAAGCTGGAACAAAACCAAAGACCTCATAAGGTCTAGGTGCACTGATAGCCTTTCTAAAAAGAGAAACAGCTACAAAAGAAACTCCCGGCACCAAAATACTCCTATAAAGAAGCACTCCGCCATCCCCTGGAATCCACTTGTAGCAGAAATATAAGAAATAAAGATAAAATATAATCGTAATATAAGTAATGGCCTTGTCCATCACTTTTAAAGCTGTAACAAGACCATTATTATTTTTTATGCTATTAGTTACTCTAGTATAAGGAAAATTCATTAATTATGCCCCTATCAAAACTGAATCAGCTGTATGAGCCTTAAGAGTACTCTCAAACAAATCCTGAGCATAAGTAATATCCTTGCCCATAGAAAATGCCATTTCCTCGTAAAGCTTTCTTCCTGCAACATTAAGAGTCTTCTCATCTAATGCCATAACTTTCTTGCCAGACTGAATACGCTGCCATTTTCTAAGAAGAACTGTCTTAACTACAGATGCCATAGCCTCTGGTGTAAACTCCGCCATAACCTCTTTGAAACGCTCCTGAAGAGCTCTGTCGTTTGGCTCCTCCAGACACTGAATGTCGTCGATGTTCTCAAGAATTCTAGTAAAAGTCTCAGCCTCTGCTACCGGACGAAGTCTAACAGTAGACCCAACTGTAGGTGTGAATACCTTTGCTCCTGCCTTAAATACAGGGGCCATACAATAATAAGTTTTGCGAGAACCTTTGCCCATAAGCTCCATGTCATCAATATCCTCAATCTGACATACTCCACTTCCCTCATGAACTAAATAATCGCCTACGTGATATTCCATTATTACACCATCCTTTTAAAACACAACAACAAAGTACCTCCACAACTACATTCTCCCGCATAAACTACAATAATTATAGCACGATTCAAGGATTTAAGACACAAAAATTTCACATTTGTAAATAATTCCCACTGTCGAGCCAATTTTTCGTCATCCTTTAGTAATTATCACAATATATTCAGAAAATACTGGCAGTGAATAGTATCTATTCAGCCACCAGTACTGTTGTATCTATTCAGTCACCCATTCGCAAAATCGCGCTTACAGTCTGGCTAGAAAAAATTAAGAGACATGTAACTATCAAGCTCTAAGTGTTATCGCAGGTGACGTGTTAGTCACCGGAGATAATATCTTAGGCTTGAGAGTGTAACATGTCTCGTAAAATAAGAAAGGCCCGACTGTGAGCCGGGTTATGTCTTTTAAAGTAGTCATCTATCTAGGGCCACTGTCGCCAGTGGTCTCAAGCGTTCAACCTAGCGCTGGCGGGCCGCGTACGCGCTTTTTAGAACTTGCTTCGGATGGGGTTTACATGGCTATCGCTGTTACCAGCGATACGGTGGTCTCTTACACCGCCTTTCCACCCTTACCTATATTGCTATAGGCGGTATCTCTCTGTTGCACTATCCTTGGAGTCACCTCCACCAGCCGTTAGCTGGCATCCTTGCCCTGTGAAGCCCGGACTTTCCTCTCCTCTACCATTACAGTAAAGCAGCGACTACTCATCGGACCTTTATTAACTTTTTAAGTGAGGCGGCTATAGGATACAGCTGCCTCCAATGAACTCTCTAACAAGAGAATTGTTTGGAATAACATCCGGTGACATAGGTAAGAAGTAATCCAAGAGCTTAATGAGTCTCTTGGCCTCTGCATACATCGGATGATCTGGTTCAATAGCATAAAGCTGTGGATCGACGTATAATTTTAGCACAGCCATCTCATAAATTAAAGCTGTATTAAATAAATAGTCAGCATGTTCCTGGAATGGGAAAATGTATTTTTCCTCACCACGTCTAACTGAATCCCACATTGCTATTGTCTCTGCAGCTGATGTGGCACGTGTACGAGAATCTCTGACGATTCTACGGATAAGACGTCCATCTGCTGTAGAAAGCGGGTTGTGCTCATCTATTGAAAGCTGAGTTAAAGCTGATAAGTAAATTTTATATTTGCTCTCTGCTGGAAGAGATGCACTCATTCTGTCGTTAAGACCGTGGATACCCTCAATAACAAGAATATCATTTGGACCAAGCTGCATATAGTGGTCATTGTACTCTCTCTTGCCAGTTTTAAAATTGAAGTTTGGCAAAAGAACACGCTCACCATTTAAAAGCTTTACCATGCATTCGTTGAAATATGAAATATCAAGTCCTTCGATGGACTCAAAATCCTTTTCGCCGTACTCATCTATTGGCATCTGATCTCTGTTCAAGTAGAAATCATCTAGAGGCACTGGATGAGGCACACAACCTAAAGCTCTCAAATGAGCTGAAAGCTTGTGCGAGAATGTGGTCTTACCAGATGAGGAAGGACCTGCCATCATAACAAACTTAACATCGTGGTTGGATGCAATTGTGCGAGCTAAATCGCCTATATTGCGCTCCATTATCGCCTCTTGGGATAATACGATGTCCTTGATTCTGCCAGTGGCAATCGCTTCATTTAAAGCACCAACTGTAGGCACACCCATTGTGCGACCGAACTCAGATGATGCCTGCTGAACACTAAATAGCTTGATTGGGTTAGTAAACTCAGCCACCTTTCTAGTGTCACCAACTAACTTGTCCCCATTCGGGAACATAAGCATAAATCCATTTTCGAATTTTAGCAAGTCAAAATATCTAAGATATTTGGTGGATGGTACCATGTATCCATAAAAATAGTCGATACATCCATCCAAATCGTAAACGTTAATGTTAGAACTTGTTCTATATTTCAGAAGCTGTTCCTTGTCCTTCATGTTGAAGCTGTGGAACATCTCCTTAGCCTGAGTGGTCTTGATGGAATATTTCTTCAATGGAATATCCTGCTCAACCAAATCAAGCATAACAGATTTTAATTCCTGTAATTTGTCTTCTGTAATATCTCCAACACCTTCGATTGTACAGAAATCTCCCTGTCCAAGAGAATGCTCTACTCTAAGGTATGGATTGTCTGGCAATGGGTAAACATCCATAAGAGCACGCTGAAGCAAGAAAACCACACTTCGCCTGTAGGCTCTACGCCCATCCTTGTCTGCAGTAGTAAGAAACTCTAGAGTCCCTACTCCATTAATCACTTTGTGTAGCTCTGTAAGACTGCCTTTGTACTTTGCAAGCACAATATCGTCTTTGTACTCATCCTGATGAATGGCTGCAATATCAACTAAACGAATGCCATCCTCATAAGTCTCTTCTCTGTCGTTAATGATTACTTTTGCCATAGCCCCACTCCTCCTAGATTGTATTTCGCACCTGAGCAATCAAATCAAGCTCATGTCTTAGTTGCTGCATTCTAGATAAAATTGCATCGCTTTTGCCGGTCTTTTTAGCTTCCAAAGACTCAAGGATAGAAGAATATTCCTTCTCATTTTTATCTAAAAGCTTAATCAAAAGCTTAGGCACCTTTTTTATAATCACAGGGCCGTATTCAAGCTCCTCCTCACTCAAATGAGTACGCTTGCCCTCATCCGGCTCGTAATATAACTTTATTATAGGATATATCTTGTTCTCTTCGCAGGTCAAATCCTCATCAATGATTACAAACCCCATTTCCATAAGAGTCTTTCTTAAGGAATAGTAATCGGACTGAGGCTCGATGATAAGGGTCTCGGCCGATTTGGCCACCCTTTCCTCTGCTACTATTATTTTACCAATAAGTGTGCCACCCATGCCACAAATACATATAACATCTGCTTCATTTTCTTCAAGCTTCTGTAATCCGTTAGAAATCCTAAGGGAAGCCCTAGATGAAAGTCCTGCTGCAGTGATATTCTCCTGAGCCTTTTTAAGTGGGCCTGCATTAATATCCATAGCTATGGCAGAATCTGCTACGCCATTTTCCAAAAGAGAAATAGTCAAATAGCCATGATCACATCCCACATCAGCCACAGTGCCGCAGCGAGGAACCATATCGTATACAATTTGTAATCTTGGTGACAATTTTATCATTATAATATGTTAACTCTGTTGTAATAATATCCAAGGACGAACTGCATTTAAGATTGCCTTCGGCAATGGGCAGTTCTTGAGCATAACATAATCCTTCACTATTGTTCGGATTATATTATGCATTTACTGGTCTAAATAATCCTTTAACTTTCTACTGCGGCTAGGGTGACGAAGCTTTCTAAGTGCCTTAGCCTCAATCTGACGAATACGCTCACGAGTAACGTTGAATTCCTTACCTACTTCCTCAAGTGTGCGAGCCTTGCCATCCTCAAGACCAAATCTAAGGATAAGTACTCTCTGCTCACGCTCTGTAAGTGTATCAAGTACCTCGTGGAGCTGTTCCTTAAGAAGTGTAAATGTAGCTGCCTCAGCTGGTACAGGAACATTTTCGTCTGGAAGGAAATCTCCAAGGTGGCTATCTTCCTCCTCACCGATTGGAGTCTCAAGTGAAACTGGCTCCTGAGAAATCTTAAGAATCTCGTGTACACGGTCAACTGTGATGCCCATAGCTGTAGCGATTTCTTCTGGAGAAGGCTCACGGCCGTACTCCTGAAGTAACTGTCTAGAAACTCTGATGAGCTTGTTGATAGTCTCAACCATATGTACTGGAATACGAATTGTACGGGCCTGGTCTGCGATAGCACGTGTGATAGCCTGACGAATCCACCATGTAGCATATGTAGAGAACTTGTATCCCTTGTGATAATCGAACTTTTCAACAGCCTTCATAAGACCAAGGTTACCTTCCTGAATAAGGTCAAGGAAAAGCATACCACGTCCTACGTAACGCTTAGCAATGGAAACAACAAGACGAAGGTTAGCCTCTGCAAGCTTGTTCTTAGCCTCCTGATCTCCATCTTCCATTCTCTGAGCAAGCTCGACCTCTTCCTCAGCTGAAAGAAGTGGTACCTTACCAATCTCCTTAAGGTACATACGAACTGGATCTTCAATGCTGACTGAATCAGGCACTGACATATCAATGTCTTCAAGATCCTCATCATCGCTTGCAAGTAAAAGTGCATCAGATGGGCCTGATGAGAAGTTAACATCGATACCCTTTTTATCTAAGTATGTAAGGATACGCTCCATCTGCTTTGCATCTATTTTATAATCCTTTAAGAACTCTGAAATCTCATAGTCCTCGATAATGCTCTTCTGAGCCTTAGCAATCTTGATAAGCTCAGCTACCTTTGAATCAAGCTCATCACTACCGAATGAATCGCCATCATCATCATCGTCATCATCGTCATCCATGAGCATTGATGTCTTTGCTCCTACTGAAGCTAAGAATTCATCAACATCATCGTCATCTTCCTTCTCATCGATGTTGTCAAAATCATGCTCATTAAACTCAAGATCTTCTGCCGAAATCTCCTCGATATCGCCAAAATCTACATCTTTGTCATCTGTGTCTTCATCTACCTCATCGACTTCTTCTGCTTCTGCCTGAGCTAAAAACTCATCAGCAGCAGCCTTTAAATCTCCGTTTTCGATTAACTCATCAACTTTCTTCTTTGCCATTGTTATTCCTTTCTTATAGTGAAATATTGGTACGCTCAAGTTTCTTTAAGCTGTCATTAGTCTGTTTGAATCTAGCAAAATCGGCATTGTTTGCCTTTAACAGCGCGAGCGAATTTTTCTTTATTCTAAGCAACGTCTCTTTTAAGGCCTTGCTCAAATCAGCATTGTCCGTAAGTTCCCCTACAGTGGTATTAAAAAGTGCCGCAACTGTCTTACGCTCCTCTTCGTCCATAAACATATCCACCACTCTAGCAGTGTCTACGGATTTCTTGTCCTCGCAGTTTTTGAAAACCTCTTCGGCAACTTTTTTATATACACCATCCTCGAAATCATCAGGTCCTACAAAAGGCTGAATCTTAGGGAAAATGGATGGGTCCTCAACCAGCCATGTAATAAGCAGACGCTGTGAGAATTTCATCCCATCATCCTTTGCCTTGTGTGCCTTGGCCCTGCCTTCAAATCCCTGATTTTCAGGCTTGGCTGTAATCCCCGATGCTCCCAGCTCAATAATATATTTAGCCAAGGCATCCTTTGGAATGTTAAATGTAGCAGCTACAGCATCTGTATAATTCTCCCTCTCTAACTGAGTAGGAAACTCTAGCACTATCATCTCCGCTGCCTTTTTCTGGAAGTCTGATTTCTTCTCAGGGTCTGTCATATCGTAATTGTTTTGAAGCATGCGTATCTGATACATAAAGCTGTTCTCTGCATTCAAAATACGCTTTTCATATTCCTCTGCTCCAAGGGCCTTGATAAACTCATCAGGGTCTTTGTAAGGAGTCATATTTATGATGCGGCAAGAAATACCTGCTCGCTTCAAAATCGGAATAGCTCTAAGGGCTGCCTTTTGACCGGCTCCATCGGAGTCATAGCTCAAGTATACATCCTTGACATAGCGTTTCAGCATACCTGCGTGGCCCTCTGTAAGGGCAGTTCCAAGAGATGCTACTGCATTATCAAATCCAGCCTGGTGCAAGGATATAACATCCATATATCCCTCGCATAAAATAAACTGCTCACGGCGAGTCTTTCTAGCAAAATACAATCCAAACAATGTACGAGATTTGTTGAAAATCTCAGTCTCTGGAGAGTTCAGATATTTAGGCTCACCATCACCCATTACTCGACCACCGAAGGCAACTACCTTACCATTGGCATCAAATATAGGAAACATAGCTCTGTTCCAGAACTTGTCATGGCCGCCACGCTTCTCATCGATGGTGATAAGACCGCAATCCTTAAGGATATTGTCATCATATCCCTTTTCCCTCAGATATTTATAAAGGGAATCAGAATACTTGCTGGTACAGCCTAAGCCAAATTTATGAAGAGTCTCCTGAGATAAACCTCTCTTAGTGAAATAGGCCATAGCCTGCTCTCCTGCTGGAGAACGAAGTAGCTTGTAATAATAAGCCGCTGCCTCTTTATTAATCTCAAAGAGACGACTGCGCTTGTCGGCATGCTGTCTCTCCTGATAGGTCATCTCCCTCTGAGGCAAAGTAACTCCACATTGACCTGCAAGCTCCTCAACTGCTTCCTTGAAGGTCATGTTCTCGTAGTTCATAAGGAAACTAAAAACATTGCCTCCAGCACCACAACCAAAGCAATAGTACATCTGCTTTTGTGGGCTAACGGAAAAAGAGCCTGTCTTCTCATTATGAAAGGGACATAGTCCAAAATACTGGCTGCCCTTTTTTTGTAAGTTAACATACTTTGAAATGACGTCTACAATGTCAGTCCTGGAACGGACCTCCTCAACGACGTCCTCTGAATAATAAGGCATTTATTCTCCCGTATATTTATTAAAATCCATCTACTACCCATGCCTTCGGCATGAAGTATTCGTTAAATTTAGTAATGCAATACTGGTCTGTCATACCAGAAATATAATCGCAAATGATGCGCTCTTCACTCTCGCCCTCATCTTCCATAGCGCGATAGCGGTCTGGGAGCTCATCAAAATGAACTGTGTAATACTCGTATAATTCTCGAATCATACGCTTAGCCTTGACCTCTTCTACCTTTGCCACTGAATCCTTGTAGACATTGGCAAACATAAAGCGGCGAAGCTCTGCCATGGCCTCCTCTATCTCAGGCGACATCTTGATAACAGGGCTATCCTGGCTGCTAATGATTACATCATGAATAAGTGTATCAAGTCTAACTGCTGATGACATACCAAGAGTCTTTCTGATTTCAAGAGGAATATCCTCCTCTGTAAGAATCTGCGCTCTGATGGCATCATCTATATCACTATTAACATATGCTATCTTGTCAGATAGTCTGACAATCTGTCCCTCAGGTGTAGCTGGATGTCCACTGGTCTGATGATTTCTGATACCATCTATAACCTCCCATGTGAGATTAAGACCCTGGCCGCCCTTTTCCAATTTCTCAACAATGCGCACACTCTGCTCTGAATGGATAAATCCAGTAGAGCACATGGCATTAAGCTGTGCCTCACCTGCATGACCAAAAGGTGTATGTCCCAAGTCATGACCAAGAGCAATTGCCTCAACCAAATCCTCATTAAGTCTGAGGGCCTTAGCAATAGTCCTTGCATTCTGTGAAACTTCTAATGTGTGAGATAATCTCGTCCTGTAGTGATCACCCTGAGGAGTAAGAAATACTTGCGTTTTATTTTTAAGTCTACGAAACGCCTTACTGTGTAAGATTCTATCCCTATCTCTCTGAAAAAGAGGTCTGATATCACACTGTGGCTCGTCTTTAGCTCGCCCTTTTGAATTCTCATTGAGCGTAGCATAACAACTAAGAGTCTCCCTCTCCATCTGCTCAATCATTTCTCTTATTGTGCCCATTTTAGCCTCCAAATTTTGCTTAACACGAACCTCTATAATACAAATTACGCAGAAAAAAAGGATATCCTTTTTTCTGCGTAAATTTTTTTATAATTTATTTAATTATCAGGAATATACATCAAAACTTCTGTGGTGTTTTCCCTTATTTTCATAATTATATCTCCACCTAGAGCCTTAGCAATTGATTTTGCCTCATATAAACCAATGCCGCTGCCCTCATGATTATATGAATTGGAACCTCGATAATAACAGTTGAAAACGTATGGAATCTCCCTACTATCAATAGTTACTCCGTTATTAATCACACTGTAAAACATCATATCATCTTGTCTAAAGCATTTTAATTTTATGCCTGTTCCATCCCCATACTTAATGGCATTTTCAATAAACTGAGTCAGGCACTTTATGACTAAATTAATGTCACTATTTACAAGAGGATTCCCACTTAGCTCTATTGCAAATGGAATGTTGTTCACATTGCACCTATTTTGAAAATCTTCTACAACACGGTTTCTTATTTCATCTAAATAAAAATTCTCAATTTCAGGAGAATACTTACTCTGAAGGGAACCAGGATCATCTAATATTTTCCCTGCAAGTTCTGCTATATCATCAGCATTCTTTTTAATTTTAGCAGCTATCTCGCTGTCTTTTGGATCCGGATTACCATCCCGATACAAGCCTGTTTCTATTGCCTCAGAATATAGTTTTATATTAGATACAGGAGTCTTTATTCCATGGGCCAAAGTTGAAATGAACTGTTTTCTATCGAAGAGGAGCCTATCAATCTCCCGTTTGTCCTCATCGATTTTGTCGCCAAGCATATTCATGCCCCAAACATATCTGCCAAACAATCGGCTTTTTGTCTCAGGTAAGCCATCGGACACCAGCCCCTTTGAAAGCTTTTCTGGATAATCACAAAACTCTTTAAATGGCCTCAAAATCTTTTTGTTAATCAAAAGCACTGCTAAAAATATTGGAATAAAGAAAACAAAAGCTGATATCTCCGCCAAAAACAGCATATTTTTTGCTACTGTAGATTTGTATTTATAAACTACAAAGCCTTCAACCGCTCCATCTTTATCCTTAAGTGGAAACAAATAAGTATTATCCTCCCCACCAACATTTTTCATATTACCATCTTTTTCATAAAAGACTTCTATTTCCTCAGGTATGTCCTTGTCAGAAAAATCCCGCAGCAAAGGAGTTACATCTGTGTTAGATGTTATACTAATCTGGTTGGTCATCCTATTCATAAACGCCATGCGATTTCCAGTCTCACTGACAGATAACTTTTTCCATAAAGAAAAAATAATCAGTCCCCAGCAGATATAATATAAAAATAGAAAAATCCAATATTTATAATATCTTCTCATAAATTATTCTCCAAACTTATATCCCTTTCCCCAGACTGTTTTTATAAAAATGGGTTCTTTAGGGTCATCTTCAATTTTCTCCCTAAGCCATCTGATATATACATTTAATGAACTCATTTCAGTATCGCTATAATATCCCCACACTTCATCAAATAATTCATTTTTATCCACAACTTGTCCTGGCTTTTTCATAAGGCACACAAGAATGTCAAATTCTTTTCCTGAAACATCTACACTCTGGCCGCTTTTCATAACAGTTCGTGCTCCGATATCAACTTTGATATTTTTATAAATCATTATATTCGATTCCTGATTAGGGTATGACCGTCTAAGGAGAGCCCTAATTTTAGATAAAAGAACAGGAATGGAAAAGGGCTTTTCGATGTAATCATCGGCCCCTGTTTCCATTCCAAGAATTTTACTTTCATCATCAGTCCTGGCGCTCATCATAAGCACCGGCATATTATAATTTTTCCGAATACAGGCAAGAGCGCTAAAACCATCCTGGCCTGGAAGCATTACATCTAATAAAAGTAGTCTGTAATTAGTATTTTCAATCTCCTGTAAAGCCTCCTCTGCCGATTGTACCCATGAGACTGTGTATTCGGTAGTACTAATAAAATCGAATATTAGCTGTCCCAGCTCTTTATTATCCTCTATAAGTAAAATATCCATAGCGCCTCACCATTATTTAAACTTCTCCACCTGATAAAAAACAGGCTTATCCTCCACACCGTCAAGCCCAGTAAATACAACCTGTACGCTACCCTGATGATAGTCTATGAGAATCATCTGTGTCAAATCATCCTTGTGGACATTATAGATAACTGGAGAACCATAAAGATCCGTCTCTACCTGCTCCTGAGTCATTGTATTCTTAAGTTCTACCACATCAAACTTATCGGTGTTTTTTACCCACTCATTGTATTTTACAAATCTAGCCACATTAGGTAAAAAGCCCGACATAATGTCATAGTTATTCTCAGTCACAAAGGAATTAATAATGCAGAAACTATCAGGGCTTTCCCATTTTACATCCTTCATCATAGGGGTTTTGTTGTCTCTTAAAACAGAATATCCCTTTCCCTTTTCTTTTATTTTTAAAACAGCATCTTCTGCACAGTAGGATTCATTTCCATCTGTAATCATAATGTTGTGGCTATAGGTGAATCTATCGCTGTTAGATACCATGTATTCCCCAACATCCTTGGCAGTATTGTATTCCTCCAATGCCTTTCTTAACGAATAGGTATAACAGGTCTTTCCTTCAAAATCATATTCTTGACCAGTATCTACATCTAAAATAGCTCCAAATACACCATCATTATTTATACCTGAAATCACCTCAAGCAATCCTAAAAACCCTATTGAAGCGATACTTTTTTCTCCATTTTTCAAGTGAAGGACAGAGTGAATTTTACACATAGTATTATCACTTCCCAATTGCCACTCTATGCATCTAACAGCTAACATATCACCAGTGGTGGTCTTCTCTCCCCACAGAGATAGCCCTGAACAAGCCGTCTGCCTCAATGCATCCGGAAGCATCTGACCTGCCAAAAGCTCCTGCCTACTCAATATTCCATCCTTTTTGATACCTTGATTTTTAAGACCTAGTCCATCGGCAAGTCCCTTTATTTCCTGTTGATAGTCACCATTTATAGAATTAAAAAGTCTTTCTAGTCGCTTTGTTACAGGAGAAAAATCATCCTTAACATTCGGAAAAGCATATCTAATATTTTCGTGAATATAGGGTTCCAAATCAGCGCAATAACTGGGATACACCTCTTTTATAGCCCTCCCATAAGCAAGTCCTGCTTGATATGGTGTAGCATTTTCTTCATCTAAGGTAACATCAAAATATGCCTCTGTCACTTTTATGGTACATATCCCATCTGGTGTAGTGTATTCAAATAATACATCTGCTTCTATGCCGTCTTCAGTGTATACCGCAGTTTCTTTTGTATCATAATTTGCCACCGGCTTTACCGGTCCATCAAGCCCTTCCATAGCGTCACTCTTAGGTGTTCTCGAACCCAGCAAAAGCAAACCGCCTACTATGGCTATAGCTATTATCCTTTTCATAAATATTACCATCCCATCTCATCAAGCCAGTTTTTGAGCTTTCTTTCTCTTGCCATACCATCACTCTCATCCTCTTGTTTTCCAAGATATAGCTCCCCTTTTATATTTCCATCTAACAGAAAAACCACTCTTTCTGAACTAGCTGCCGCCTTTTCACTGTGAGTTACCATTAGAATGGTCATACCTTCACTGTTAGCTTTTCTCAGCTCTTTCATAACCTCTGTAGCCGCTTTTGAATTTAACGCTCCAGTAGGCTCATCTGCAAACAGAATTTTCGGGGAGTTAATTAGAGCTCTGCACAGACAAGCCCGTTGAAGCTGGCCACCTGACACTTCAAATATTTCATTCTGAGCAATGCTTTCTATACCCAAATTGTGCATAAGCTTTCTTGCTCTGTCGTTAACCTCAGTTTTACTTGCTTTAGATGTCTGATATCCCGGCAAAATGATATTATCCAAAATGCATAGCTTTTTAAGCATATACATCTGCTGAAAAACAAATCCCATTTCATTCAGTCGTAGGTTGCTAAGCTGCTTATGATTCATTATAGAAATGTCTTTTCCATCAAACAAAACGCTTCCTGAGGTAACTTCATCCATACCGCTTAAGGTGTACAAAAGTGTTGATTTGCCTGAACCAGAAGGCCCCATAATAGCTGTAAACTCGCCTTCATTAAGCTTGAAATCCACATTTCTCAGGACATTATTACTGTATTTATCAACAATATATGTCTTGCACAATTCCTTTGCTTCTAAAACTGTTTTACCCATCTTTTCCTCCAACTATATTTCATTAAATGTCACGAATTTTTGATATCTCCATATCATCAACTCTCTTTAGGGTTAGATATGTGATAAAGTCGATAATGACTGTAATCAAAATAGGAAGTACTATATAAAACCTAAAGACATCCTGATTTGAATGGTAGTTCAATATATATCCCAAATTAAAGAACAATTTTTTTAATCCAAAAGCAATCGCTGTGTTTACCAATAAGATGGCTAGTATGGATGAACCAATAGATATCATAGTACTTCTAATCAGCTGCCAAGCTTTAACGTTACCATTTGTAAAACCACCACATTTTAATAAAGCAATATCTGGCGTCTCATCTACCATATTTACTGATTGATACAACACTGTGACCATAATCATCAAAATCAATATCATTGGTATAAACAACATAAGAATCGTTGAGTACACAGCACCATATCCACTGAGAGAATAGTCAATTTCTTCAATCTTATTTCTGATACTACTTTGACCATACATTTCTCTCATTTGTTCTATATATTCATCTTTCATACTATCAGGGGCATCTATTTTAGATCCAACAATCATTCGTCCTGCCTCGGCAGCTCCTTCAAACATATCACTGGTGTAAATACTTAGCTGTCCCTCCGCAACATCTACCAGACCTACAACTATAAACTCTTCCTCTACCTCTTTGTAAGTAAGTCCATCATCATTGTATTTGTAGTACTTTACACTTATGGAATCGCCAACCTCTATGGCACTTTTTTTTGCATCAATAGCGTCCATTAAAACCTCATTCCTTAACTTTGGATGCACTCCCTCATACAGCTCAAAGTCAGATATATAATCGCAGTCGAAGTACATGCCGGCCATATGGATTTCATTATTATGTTTAAGCTCTATATCAGTAACATAACTGCAATAGCCAACTGTTGCTGGAATAGTGGCCTCTCTTAGTTCTTCATTTACAATATCTATGGCACCACCTAGACTTCCACCCCGTTGAATATACTCATCAGACATTTCCCTTGACATATCTAACACAAAATCAAACTCTGGTCGTCCCCACATTCTTTCAATCCAATATGAAGAATAGACTGTATTATATATTTCGAGAAGAGTGATAATTATTGCTATTCCAAAGGTATATGCAAATATAAGGAATTTATATCGCTTTATTCGATTCGTTAAGTCAGTAAGCGCCAAATAAAAAGGAACATTAATTTTCTTCATCTTATGGAGAAACAATCCCGGATGCTTACCAAACCGCTCTCCTCTATTCTCACCTGCAATTACATCAATTATGCTGATTCGCTTCATTCGCCTTAAACCAATAGCAACAAAAAAAACTATGATAATAAATGACATTAGCGATGTTATTAATGCTACAGGTATCATAGTTCCAAGCTCAGGTTCTAGGTATCCAAATGTAAGATACTTTATTTCATATCTTGAAAAATAAATTCCTCCAAAGAAGCCTACTATGCTTGAAAATAATGAAATAGCTATATATTTTGCTGCAAAAAGCCAATTAAAGGACATTGATTCTATTCCCAGAGCTTTTAGCATTCCCAATTCTTTTTCTTCATTTTTTATTGCAGATTTTATAGTGAAACTAATGGTCATAAAAACCATAAGAATTAATAACACTGAAAATACAATCATCAAAGCTGTAAGCGTTGATGAAACTTCCTGGTCCGTATATGAATCATCTAGTTTGTATCCTCTGATATATTCAGCCTCTGATTCCTTCATCTCAGAAAAATCGTTAACCAAACTACTTTGGTCTAGATATGTATTCCCTTCGAAAAGCTTCACCATATATACATCTTCTATTATTGGGCTATCTTTCTTTAGTACTTCATAATCCTCTTCATTAAAAAAAAGTCTAAGATGTCCATTCATGCCCGGATCTTTAGTTATAACTGTGACCTTAAACTCATATATATTTCCTAGCTGAGTTGTAATTCTCACCGTATCACCAATATTTACGCCAGCATATTTGTGAATAATCTGAGGCACAGCAATTGTGCCATAATCCAAATCAAAGAATTGGCTGTTCATATCAGTAACTCGATTGTGTTTCATATTCAGGTCATATGCAAAATACTTGGCATCTTTCAAAAGAGCCTGTGAGTCTTCTTCAAATCCCTCGAAATCTACTGCGTTTTGTCTAAATGAAATTGTTTCGCCTAACTCTAACTCAGTTACACCATCTCTATTTAAAAACCACTCAGATAGCTTTTTTTGCTTTTCCTCAATACCCCCTAAATCCCTGCTATTAATTATCACTACATCTGCAGCATTTACTTTTTCTCTGTCAGCCTTTATTCCGAATATATTGGTGTATAACATTATTGCGCTACATACTGTTAAAACCGATGCAAGGCACATAAATATTAAAAGGATAATATTCAACCGCTTTTTATCTGCTAAATCTTTTTTCAACATCCTGAAAAACATCCGAAATAATCCTCCAAATTATCATTGTGATGACATGTTAACAAAATAATTCTTAAAAAATCTTTAAAGATAAATTTATATTTTCAAACCTGCACTTCTTAAATATTTATACAATAAAGCGGCCTATTCCCGCATCACCAAGAGGGTCAGGGATAATATAAAAGCAGCCCATCGGAATGAGCCTACCTGCCCATACCAAAAGGCTGCATATTTGTTGCATTTTCCACTCAAATTTATATATCTTACATAATCTAAGATAGTCATTTTTCTTTATTGAAACCATCTCAAAACTAAGTTATTCATGTTCTATCAATTCCCTACATTTTTTGGAAAGCTCTCTGTCTCCAAGTTTTTCAAGGATTTTTATTATACTGTCACAAGCAGAGGCTCCGAACATATCGTATATTAAAAAATAAGTATCCTCTGTATATCGAAGTATATTTGTGCTGTAGTTTGGATTGGAATCAAATTTCTTGGCAATCTTAACAGCTTTTTCAAGCGAGAGGTCAGATTCCTTAATCCTTCCTTTTTTTCTTTCTATAAAAGACATTGCGGCAAGTAACTCTGAGTAAGCTCTGTCTATAGAATCCCCTTGGGGTCCCGATTTCATCCCGGAAAGAACATCGATTCCATAATTTGTTATCTCCAGTGCCTTATTCCAGTTTTTATTCGAGCAATAAACAAAAATGTATCCGGTAATTGCTGTCACTAATTCTGAAAAAGCTTTTACCATCCCTTCTGACAAAAAAGGTGCAGCTTCATCTGTTCTATTCATTTGAATAGACAAATATGCACCAATCTCAGTGCTATACATCGAATCCGCATTGTTTTCTTTCAGTTTTTCCAGTCCCTTTTCAAATTCTCCCAGTGAAAAATACAAATACGCAATATTTCCTTGTATGGTCACTGTACTTATACGAGGATTTGTGTTTTGCGAAATCAGCATGTTGGCTTTTTCAAAGAGCTCTAAAGATTTGTTCATTAATGAACGATTATTAGAACTCATTCCATAAACACTATATATTTCTGCGCATTCATATACCATCATGAAGGAATTAGGGTATTTTACAAGGGCTTTTTCTGCCTCGTTTATAGCCTTTGGATCGAAAGTTGTTGCCAGATTTCTTATATTATTCAGGATTGTTTCAATGCGCTTATCCTTGACTCTATATCCCAAAAGCACATCAATCGATGTGTCAAATAAATCCGCCATTTCAACAATAAAACTCAATTCGGGTGTCGACAGTCCTGATTCCCATTTGTATACAGCACCTACTGTTACACCAAGGGCTTCCGCAAGTTTTTCCTGCGTCATTTTTCTGTCTTTTCTAAATCTTCGTATATTCTCAGAAAGTGTTATTTTCATATTCGTGCTCCTTGTGACAAATGCGATTATAAATTAGTCATCTATTTAAGAACAGATACCGCCAATACTATTTGTATATTAAAAATTATACCACCAGTATGTGTCCACAAAAAGTAAAGATTCTCCTTAACAATTACAAATGACGGAACTTTATGTTTAAACAAAAAAAGCCCAGACACAAATGTGTCTAGGCTAAATGCAGGAAATGGGACTTGAACCCACACGATATTGCTACCACAGGCACCTGAAGCCTGCGCGTCTGCCAATTCCGCCATTCCTGCAAACATTTAGTATTCTAAGGAATTTAGCGCCTTTAGTCAAGGTGTTTCGACCTATAATTTCTCCTGTATTTTCTACCATATATACACAACAAACGGGCGACACCAACTCGAAACCACTTGATTCCTAGCTGATGCCGCCCCTGAAAATCGATCCCAATGGACTAATACCTCACATTCTGTTTTATTTTTTCATGTCACTGTCCATTTGAAAGCTTTTTTATCAGTGATGGACCTCATCATGAAATTGTCGCGTGTTTTTTAATGTTAATTCTCTGGTGGACTGTACCTCCAATCACTAGATTTTAACATTGTAACTTGGTTTTAAAATTTAATCCTCTGGTGGACCGTACCTCCATTCTCTGAATTTTAATACCAACTTAAAATAAAAAATAATAATCTACTCTCTCTTGAACAATACCTCCCTTTCTGAAACCATTTTTTCTGCTGTTAAGTATATTATAGCTTTGTTTTATTAAATTGCAAGATAATTTCACAATTTATATCATATTTGTCAGATAGCTCAATGTTCGATTATTTGTTTTGTAAACATTTACAATTGTAAATTTAGGAAGCCCCTAAGCACTAGGTTTGTACGAAAATGCACCCTATTTACTGCCTATACACTCTATTGTGTTGTCTGATTTTACCTGTAGTGTGAGGTCAGCTTCTTTGCTATATTTCAGGCATGTCTTGACATTGACCATGTCGCTATAGTCTACAAAGGCTGTGGCTTTTTCTATAGAATTACCGCTGAGAGCCTTTCTTTCAATAAGACGATTTCTCAGCTGATTTTCATCTGCCACAATAGAAATAGTGTAATCAGCATATTTTGAAATCTCATCCCAGCCCGGCTGATTTAGCAATAGATAGTTTCCCTCTAGAAGTACAATATCCGATTCTACCTCAATAGCGTTGTCCACTGGATTATGGAGAGTCCTATCGTATATAGGCCAGCCCAAAGAATCTTCCCTGGTAATTGATTGGATGCGGCTTTTCATTAAATCTAGGTCAAAGGTTTCTGGCGCCCCCTTTATCTCAACCATCTTAATCTCTTTACCATCTCTAATGGTAGTGTGGCAGGTCAAATACTCCTGTCTGCGATGGAACCCATCCATGCCAATAGCCTGAAGGGGAGTAACTCCATCCGTCTCTTTTGAAAGCTTCTCTAGAAAGGAGCAAAGAGTGCTTTTGCCTGCTCCTGGAGGTGCAGCTAGCATAACAAGTATTCTTCTATTTTTCTGTCGCTGTAACTCAGTCAATCTCTTCAGCAATGGAATAAAAATATTCTCGACACATTCCTCGGAGTAAAAAGCATCCACTGCCAAACCGTTTATCAATACCTTATAGTCTATCATTGTCTTTCCTCGAATTTATTTATAGTCCAAAAATGAACCACTAACCCCGTCCTCCTGGACCATTTTCCTATTTGTTTCTTGTGAAATCTGTTTCACCACCATTATGTATCTGATAGATATCATAGTTACCATCTGCCCAATATGAACCATTTTCAAGACTTAAGCTTTCTTCAAAATCATCAGGCAGATATTCATCTGGAATCTTTTTAAGACTTCCCAATGTGTTTTTAAATGCAGTATAGATATAGACAATGCTATTATCACCAAGATCCATGGCATATTCGTAGGAAAAGGAATGATGATCTATAGCTATATATGTTGGATAATTAAATCTATCGGAATTATCAAAAATAACCTTCTTGTCATTCTTAAACTCATTCTTAATTCTGTCTAATTCGGCATTATAATCATCCTCCGAATACGTGCATTTTAAGTATACTTCACAGGTAGGATCATCAATGGTATCCTGATAGGAATAATAAAAATCAGGCTTTTCCTTTTGCTCAAATGCACTTTCAGGGATAGTTTCTGGGAAAATAAAAAATCCTGTTCTTACTGGATTTTTACTACCAGCTTCGGCGGTGTATTTGTACATAGTTTTCTCATATTTGTTGACGTTTTTGGTGACTTTAGGCGGTCCACCAAAGAAAAACAACATCAACAGAATATACAAAATCGCTAACACTGTGATAATACCTATTATCACACCACCAACTATTCCTATTGTAATTTTGGCCCCTTTTTTCTGCAACATAATCCTCATCTCCTCAGTTGTTTATAATCACAAGTCCAACTATCCACAATACAAATATCAAAAATAGTCCTATCGGAATGCCTGCTCCTATTGCTAGTCCTATCAAATAATGCTTATATCTTCTGATACCACTTATAAATGCAGCATCCCTTTTTGCTAAATCACTCTTAGCATCATCCATCATAGTTTCCAGTTCATTTAATTTTTTTCTGCAGTCTTCACAATTATTCAAATGGATTTCTACAGCATCATTAACACTATCTGTCAAAATTCCATCTTTATATGACGGAAGTAAATCTTCAATGATTTTGCAAGAAATATTGTTTTTTTCCATCAAATCACCCCGTTTAATAAAATGTATGAAAAAATAAATAATGCGATAATTATCACCACAAAATATCCAAGAACTATCAATGCCATCTTCATTATTCCATTTAATCTAAAGCGCCTTTTAATAGGTGACTGTTTGGCATCTACCGCAACATCTGCTACCATCGCCTCGTAGAGTTCTTTACAGTCTTGACATTCATTTATATGTTCTTCGATAAATCGATTTGATTCCTCCGATGTCTTTTTATCTATATACCTAGGTAGAAGATCAGTCACCAAATCACATTCAAATTTAGTCATAATCACGTATCTCCTTTCCTAATTTTGCCTTTCCTCTATAAAAAGTCACTCGAGCCCAATTTTCAGTCTTATTCATCAGCTCTCCTATTTCCTTGAATGACAACTCACCAGTCAGCCTTAACAACATAACTTCTTTTGTGGAGCTATCCAGATTTTCAATACTCTTGTATAAAGTTCTATTGGTTTCTTCTCTGATGTAGATTTCCTCAATCAGCTCACCTGTAGATATATTCATTATCTCATCAATAGGAACCTGTTTGTATTTATTAGCCTTTTCAATGTGTTGCCAAAAAGTGTATTTAGCAATCTGACAAAGCCAAGTAGAAACCTTGGATTCTCCCTTAAAGTTCTTGCTATTTTTTATAGCCCTAAGAAATGTTTCCTGGGTAAGGTCTTCTGCCAAATCCCTATTTCCATTAGTCAAGGTGAGTAGATACCCCAGTACTAGCGGGTAAAATTCCTCGCATATTTTTTTCAAGTTCAACCTAGGGCATCCTCCTTTCTTTTGTTCTAATAGATTAGTCCGTTTTTCTTATAATTCGTTACAACTATTTTAAAAATTTTTAGTCAAATAATAAATATAAAAAAAGAGTAACCTATTACTTGGTTACTCGCTTTTAACGAACCGCTAACTCCGTCCCCTATGAATAGTCCAATAATCTTTATAGGCATAATGGTCCATTGTTCCTACCATCAAACTATCTGATTTTTTAAAACCATATTCTAAAAAAGCCTGTGCACGGTCTATAGCATACAGTGGAACCTTAGAGATTATTTCATCACATTCAAATAAATCAAAGGCCGGTGGAATTATTAAAGATAGTATTTCCTTGATGGCCCCCACGTTCTCATAGTCACTTCTTAAATCTAAGCGAAGAACGCCCACGTGATTAAAATCATCCTCAGCCTCTCTATGAAACAGTTCAATGGTACCAATAGCTTTAGAAAGCTTCTTGTCAATTATCGCCCAGCGAACAAAAAATTTCTCGTTATAGGAATAAAGCCAAAAATCTATAGCCTTTTCCATTGCTTCCTTTGTTGGATAATAGAAATTATCACCGTGACAATTGTCGCTGTTAAAGAATGGCAAAGCACGCTTATCGCTATAGACCTCCAGCAGGTCTTTTGCATCCTCTTCTGTCACGAACCTCAAAAAATATGAAGCATCTTCAAATGTCGGACAAACCGAATAAACATTTCCCATAAATAAATCCCCCTTTTTTATTCTCTAATGAACCACTAACCCCGTCCCCTAGGACCATTAAACTGCTCTGTAGAAACGTGGTCCTTCTTCACCATTAATTCCTAAAGGCGAAAACCCACACTTTTCAAGCACTCTCTGTGACTTCTTATTATCCCTCTCTGTTTCGGCTTCCACTTGGCGAACTCCTGATTGGTTCAATGCCCAAGTTATAACTGCCTCAACAGCTTCTGTCGCATATCCTTTTCCCTGATTTTCTTCTGTGATTCCATAACCGATTTCAACAGAACCGTCGTCATTCAAACCTTTAAAGCACAAATCACCAATATGCGTTCCATCTTTTTGCTCTATCGCCCATGTTGCATACCACTCCCAGGCATCACGGTGATCAAGAGATTCTTGCAACATTTCACTATATGCTTTTATTAACTCTTTATCCGTCTGCATTTCAATTAAACAACGCATCTCACTTTCTGACATTGTATGAATTGTTAAGCGTTCTGTTTCAATAATCATTTCATTCTCCCTACAAATTTGAAGTTGTGCGATTAACTTCCAATATAATGCACTATCGCTTCATCTCGACAAATAGTCTTAGCAAATTTCCTCAAATATATTTCACTCTATTTGTTCAGATAATGAACCCCCGGGACGGAGTCATCATCTCTGATTAAAACTTGCAAACACAGTCATGCACTCATCACAATATTGACCTTCCGCTTGCAATGAAAGTGTTACTGGTTCCCTCTTAATAAATTTGCCTTTATATTCCTCAGGATACCAGGTAACCTGTGTAAAAGCTTGCGTAAGACTTCCTGCACTCTTTGCCTCGACAAATCCTGTTCTCATTTCTTTTCCGCACTTAGGACAATTCATAACTATTCTTCCTCCAAAAAACACTCATAATCAAGCATCACTAGTTTTTTCCATGGATTCATTACTTATTAACCCTTCTAATCCGAAGTTGTCGATATCTTTTAACACTACAAATTCATTCCAACTAAAAATAAACCTGATATTACCAAAAAAACTATAACAATCTTTTTTACAATTCTTTCATCCAAGACTTTTGAACTCTCCATTCCAGCAAACAATCCAATAATCATGAACGGAATAAGGGTTGCTGCTTGTTTCAATGAATCAAGCGTAAATACTCCAAGCAAATAATATGTAAAAATTCTTACTGTATTTTCAACAATAAAAACCGCGCTTATATTGGCTTTAAATTCATCCGTTGTAGTAGTCACTCGCCCAACATAGGCAGCAAGCAACGCTCCTATCCCAAACAATCCACATAAGATGCCAGATAGTACGCCAATGATGCACAATATAATATTTGAATCCTTTGCATTTGTACATTGATATTCTCTAAAAAATATTTCAACAGCAATAAAAATAACAACGATTCCAAAGAACACTTTTAAATATCTAACATCAACACTCTTTAAAAGTATTGCCCCAGGGATACTACCACCTAGAACCAACAATGCTAAAGGAATATAGACTTTTTTATCAAGTTTTTTACGATTATTCCAAGTCAATATTAGATTTGTCGGGTATCCAAGTAATAATTCCACTGGAGATATATTAACGTTTGCCACTCCAAATCCTAAAATAGATGTAAAGACTAGTGTATTTGCAAAACCACAAAGTCCCTTTATAAAAAAAGCACATAGCGTGGCAATTATCCAAAAAGTCAAACAATAATCCCCCTTATAAACCGCGATTTGTTAATCAAGTTTTATCACCTATATCTTGCTACAAAAATCAATAATCTCCTGCTTCCTCGGTTCTACATTCTCTTTGTATTCGATGGATGTAAGACCTAAATGACCAACGCGCTCTATTTCTAGATGCCCGTAAAAATGCTCGATACTACTAATGATTCGCTCACATTCCGGCATATTCGGTCCGGTTCTTAAAGCAATCGCATAGCCCTTCTTTCCAGGCTTAATTGTTGCATGCGGTTCATGGGTATTACACCACGGCGTACATCGATCAATGAATGCCTTGAACTGTCCCGGTACATCCGCCCAATAAGACGGTGACACAGAGACAATCACATCCGCCTCATCATACTCATGCATGATTTCTTCGACGACTGCCGCATCATTCATGACACACTTTGCCGTGTCGTGACACGAACGACAGCCTCTGCAAAAAGCAAACGCATAGTCATCGATACAAATACTTTTTACACTGTACTTTACTGATAACTGGTCCGATACCAGCTTAACTATTTCCGCAGTTGCGCCTGTCCGAACAGGGCTGCAATTGATAACAAGTGCGTTCATTCTTCCCCCTAATAAACCAAATCTATAATTCCTTTGCTTCTGCGTAACGTTCCTTGCCCCACCAGTTCGGCATCAATTCCATCAAGGTGATGGTCTCTCTTGTTTCATAATCAACCATGATTTCCATATCCTCGTTGGCCTCATTCAGCTGATACAGAAACTCTCTGCAAGCGCCACAAGGCATACCGCTGCCACCTCCACTTGGGGCCCTATCGCGAAATGCAATCAGTCGTTTCACTCTAGTCTGACCGCTACTCAAATACATATTCAGAGCAGCCACTCGCTCCGCACATAGATTCATCACACCACTACAACTCTCGATGCAGAAACCTGTGTAAATCTCGCCATTCTCGGCTTCAATCGCACACACAACATGATGTGCATATACAAAAGGTGATACCTCCTCTGGATGATATTCCACCTTTGCTTTTTCATATAACTTTTCCCAAATATCCATATTTACCTCTTTACTCGCATGTATATTCCGGCTTTTGTTTCACCTATATTCCTCTTCGATAGAATTCCTCCAACAGCTTCGGTTGAATCAGCGGATACGTCCACTGATCTGGCAGGTCGTCGAACAAAAATACTTTCTCTATTTCACTGTGCAGTTCTGTTTCTAGTTCCTGAATGTCTGCATAGAAAAGCCCGCCAAAAGTCTCTACTCCATCAAAATTGTCCGGTGCAGTTACAGAATAAACGCATATCGGCTTTATCGAATACTTGATAGCACCTGTTTCCTCGTACAATTCTCTCTTAGCTGTATCCATAATTGTTTCTCCTGGCTCTCTATGTCCACCAGGCACTTCATATGTATTGCGGTCTCTATGCTTGCAGAGCACCCACTTTCCATCCTTCTTTGCGATAATCACTGCAAACTTTAATAGTGAATCCTCTACGGAATCATAAAACTTTACTTCTGTTGTCTGTCTCTCCATGTTGTCTACCCTCTACAAATTTGAAGTTGTGCGATTAACTTCAAATTTATCTTTCTATCCCATTTTTCCATTTTGAAAATCCATTCTGATAAATGCCTTTCCGTTAGGAAGTGGGATCCTTGCCTGGAGTATGTCCTTATATCCTATCTCCTGCATTTTTGTTAAAAGTGAATCCTCGTCCATCTGATGATGTACCTCATCCAGTCCGTCAAACGCATGCAAATAGGGAGAATCTGATACCCACTGCTTATCATCCACATTGATCTGAATCAAACAAGAAACATATTCAGGATTCACTTTACAAACCACTCTCTGAAATGCATCATACCCAATATACTCTATAAGAAGGTTTGCTATCAGCAACTGCGCTCCAGGAAGCTGATCAGCATCGTTGATCAGATTTATCTTCAAGCATTTCAGTACATCAGACAAATGTGCATATCGTTCCGAAACTATTCGAAGATAATCTTCATTGATATCCACTCCATAAACAGTCCGGTACTTATCCCGGCTTACATGCTCCAAGCCATTTCCACCAGCTACTCCAAGGACCATAGCCGTTGAAACCGGATAATCTTCAAACTGCTCCTTCATTATTGAATTCATGATTTGGAGTTGTTTAACAAAATCAAGGCTCATATGATTCTCATAATCATTCAAACTGATTTCTTCCCACGGATTACTCATAATTCTCCTCGATTATACTGTAATATAATTTGCCTCTAAAAATTCCGATTTGTTAATTTCACTGTCTTCAATTATACAGAATCCTCATCCAACAAGAAATATACAATTCAAAACAATAACAAAAAAAGGACAGCTATCTCTTTCGAAATAACTGTCTTGTAAATCATTGCCTAATGCAAACACCGGCTTATCTTTTCCAATGATTTAGTTTTGGAAGTTCTTGCTTCAAAATTTCTTCCAAATACTTTTAGTAATTGCAAATACACCGTCATGATAAGGTCCCTCACCTGTAAAAAAGATTTCAAATCCACATTTTTCCAGCACACGCCCAGATGCAATATTCTCCTGAAGACAAATACCATATACTTCTGTCACGCCAACATACTCTGTTATCACCGGAAGAAATGCCTTTACCGCTTCCGTCGCATATCCGTTTCTAGTATAGGCTTTTGCAATATGATAGCCAATTTCCCACTTTCCATCGCTGATTGGCACCAACTGCACATAGCCGATATTCCGATTTTCTGCTTTAGCTATAACAGCATAAATCAATGGACCATCTGTAGAACCATACTGTGATATGATAAACTCAATCGTCTCCCTGGCATCATCAACCGTTTCAAAAACTTCATCCGGCACAAATCTCCGAATATCCTCGTCCAAAGAATTCTTATGAACATCCATGGCCATATCCAAGGTCATTTCAGTTATTTCCAATCGTTCTGTTTCAATAATCATTTCATCCTCCCTACAAATTTGAATTTGTTTAACTCCCCGATTCTATCTTTTTCATAGTGTCTTCTAAAATAGCTTCTCGTAATTCTGTAAGCCAAGAGGAAAACGCTACCGTATCAAAAGCATAGGTCTTATTAAGCTCAAACTCATTTTCAGACCAGGTATCAAGAGGGGATTCATTGTGCTGGATCAGCGCCTCAAGCTTATCCAAAGACTTATATATTTTAGCTTCCTTAGTTTCCTGAGCTTCCATTTCTTTATACAAATCAGTAAAATCCCTAGCTATTTCCTCTGGCATAGACTTAACCCATTGATGCAACAGTGAATCCTCAACAGCTCTGTCTGAATCTGTCTTTATAAAAGTAGGAATATCACCAGTAAAACATTCGCCCAAATCATGAATAAGACACATATCAACCACCTTATTTATATCTACATCAGTAAACTCATGCCTTAATAGAAATGCCATCAGCGAAATTCGCCAGCTATGTTCAGCCACACTTTCTGTCCTACGTTTTGTAGTTGTACAGTGCCTTGGCGTATCTTTTAACCTTTCAGCAACATGCAATATTTCCAAATACTCTCTAGCATCCATAGTATCCTCCCATTCGTGTTATCTGCCCTAAAAACTGCGATTTATCGAATAGCTTTTCCTATACCTAGTTCTCTTCTCCAGACTGGCGCTTCACCATCATCGGACCAATACTCATCCATTTCCACAATTTTATCGTTTTTCATTTTAATAAAGCTTGTTACATGACATGATATTTTCGCATCTTCAGATTGGACTCTTCCAACAAAGATTACCTGAGAATCGAACTCTTCAATTCTTTCAATCTCGCCTTGCCATCTACCAGGATAGTCGCAGTTAGCTTGAACATATTCTTCAACTGTAAATTGCTCATTCGTACAATGCCAACGAATAACTGCATCTTTACAGAAATAGGAAGATAAAGAACCTCTATTTTGAGTTATTATGTCATTCCAAAACAATTTAATATCCATATAATAATTCCCTTACAAATCCCGCTTTGTTAAATGGACCACTAACCCCGTCCCCTAGGTCCATTACTTACCATCACACCGAATATCCCAAGTTGATATCAAATGGTGCGATCAGCAATTTTTGTAACTCTTTATTGTAATTGTCGAAAAAGATTTTTATGGCCTTGCCATAGTTTTCTTTAGTGTCAAATCCCCAGTATGAATAATACTTAACACACTTTACTATCTTGGTTAACTCCCTCGGAGGCTCGCCAAGTTCGATTCCATCTATTGTGAAAAATCTCTTGAAATACTTAAGTGATATGCAACCATCACATTTAAGCTGTTTTGTGGTCATTTCCTCAATCTTAGTTTCAAATTGCTCTAGCTTATCAGGTTTTACCTGAAAGAGTTTCATCTCGATAAAGGTCTTATCCATTACGTGTCCCTCACTGTACTTGGTCAATCATGTTGTAAGATATTATCTCTTAACGGCAAAATTCATAATCCCGTTGATGGTATGAATCACAAAAAATGGAACCGTCGTCCCTGCCAACAGGTAATTTCTCTGCCAAAGTCCTAAAAACAAATAGTACAACGGAACAACGGCAAACTGAGTGATTATGATCAGCCATACATACTGGTAACCCATATAGTACAGTATCCATCCAATAAAGTTGATCAGGATCATCAGCATCATAATAAAAAGGAATATCTTTTCTTTTGTTGTTTCTTTCGGAATAAGTTTAACATCATCCCTTACGATCAACATCAGCAGAATCATAGACAAAATACCAAATATACCCTGTACTGTACCAATCCATTTAATCTCATTCGACATATTCATGATTGGATTTGATGCAGATTTTATCAATGGCATAACGATATATGGAATCTCTTGTATCACAAATGCTGCTATACCTATAAACGATATTCCCAAGTAATAGTTCTTGAACAAATGTAAAAACTTTATCATATTCCCCGTCCTCGCTAAAACTGAAATACAATTTACCTCTATAAATACCGATTTTTATGATTCAATTTCAATATTAAATACTACAGTCTCACCGCAATCAGTACATTGATAAGGTCCATTTTTTAAATTGCCTCCTCTTCTAAAAGCATAAATGAACGGATATATTGCCTGCATTGCAACCATGCAAACATTATCACTATTATCTTTATCAAGGTCACTACCTATAAAACGAATAACATCTCCAACTTTGTACTTTGGACAATGACTTTCTACTACTGTAACCCTTACCTTGTTGTCTGTATAACCCACTTCAAACCTCCTCCAAATCCCGCTTTGTTTAATGAACCACTAACCCCGTCCCCCCTGGTCCATTACCGTTTTATAATCATATTACATCTGCCCCAAGACTCATCTTTATACTTGAATGCATCAAGAGTATTTTGTCTTTCTGTAAATCCGACGCCCTCATAACATCTCTTGGCTCTTGAATTCTCAGGAAACACATTAAGCTGTACCGCAATAACCTCCGGATTAGAAAAGGCATTGCGTACGGCTAGCTTAATCATCTCTTTTCCGATTCCTTTACCACGAACAGAAGCATCCACCATAACAAACTTAAGCATTCCTTCATGGGTCTCGTGATTAAGCGAATAGCAATAGAATCCAACAACATGTCCTTCATCATCTACTGCAACGAAAGGAGTATCCCCGAATTTTACTGCTATTTCTGACAGAAAATTCCTAAGTTTTTCTTTTTCAAGGGGATATGGAACTAGATTAGCGCACCACATCATATATGTTCTTTCATCTGTGATCCATGTCTTGATCACATCAAAATCATCATCAATATTAAACAATCTAATTTTCATTTTACTTATCCTTATATCCTATAATGGACCACTAACCCCGTCCCCTAGGGCCACCTAAAATTCATAGAACTATTCGATAAATGTCTGCCATCTGACTTTCGAATTCAAAGCTTCTTTCATAGATTCCGCCATTTGATTTGATTGTCCTAATTGAAGGTTCATTATCGCGTTCCACAGACAAGTGTAGTTCATCCATTCCACTTTCTTTTGCAACTTTCAATATCTGCCTTAGCATATCTGTGGCGTAGCCTTTTTTCCTTTCTGAAGGTCTGACACTATATCCACAATTTCCAAAGTCTTTTAAGAAGTCGTTTAGTGTATGTCTCAAATCTATAATACCAACTATTTTATTAGATTCATTCACAGCAAAAAATGTATCAGTTATAACCCAATCAGGATTTACTGTTTCTTCACATATGTTATTTGTGACTGATTTTAACCATTCACTATAGTCACTCATTTGATCTAGCAACTCGCTACCATTTATTACTTTTTCATCATTACTAAAGAACTCTTCTTTAAAAGCTAAAGCTTGTTTTTCATGTTCTTTGGTTGGTCTAATTAATTTCAACATATTCCGCCCCCTATAAACTGCGATTTGTCATCGTCCATAAAACTGGAAGTTAAAGTGTGCGATAGTATGGGCAAATATTCTCATAATGTCCATCCTTCATCCTAAATCCGCAAGGGATAGTTCCAAGTTGTACAAAGCCAAGTCTCTCATGTAGATGCCTTGCATGGATGTTGCTTTCTACCACAGCATTGAATTGTAATACTCTATACCCGATATCTTTCGCTTTAAGCAAACAATCACTTACAAGTTTTTCTCCGATATGCCGTCCTCTACACTTAGAATTAACCGCATAGCTCGCATTACATATATGCCCACATCTACCAACATTATTAGGATGCAATATATATAAGCCTACTATCTGACCATCATCATCTGCTACACCGGTATAGCTCTGTGATTCAAAGAATTCTTTCCCTGACACAGGATCAAGAAAGTCTTCCTGTGGAAAGCTATTCCAGCTTCAACAACCTCATTCCAGATGTCTATCATCTGCTGGAGGTCTTTTCCCTCATATTTTCGTATTATCATTTTAGATACACCTCGTCAATTATGCTGAAATTTAATTGCTCTACAAATTCAAATTTGTGCGATTATGACTCAACAAAAGAATTGATTTCCTTCTCCAAAAGACGAAATACATTAGCAACCAAATATCCATCTGCAATTGCGTGATTAAGTCGAACAGTTACAGGCATAACAAGTCTACCGTTTTCCTCTCTGTATTTCCCCCAATTGATAATAGGAGCAAAGAATAAATGTCCATCAGGCAATTCAATATTAAGCGAGTCATATGAAAGCCATGATATATAAGATGCATCAAACCAGTTTGGATGATTTGCCATGTCTAAACCATATTCACGAGTCTTCTTCGCTTCCTCAACATCATTTAAAGCACCAGTGTAAAACTTTTTATATTCCTCAAAATACTCTGTATATACCGGCGTACAGGTTTCCGTATCTTCATGAAAAACATACTGCGTAGGATTTATTACGTCATAGCAAATCAGCTCATCTGTCTGCCAAAGATACCCCATTCTGTAATCTTCACGTGAGTTCAAAACTTTTGATAGAATATAAAGGAAATTTATATAAAACTTTGTCCCATTTCTTTTGGAATACTCAACGAGATACGTAACGTCAATTCTTGCAGTCATTGAAGTCGAACATTTACAGTCTTCCGAGAAATGGCGAAACACTCCTTTTCTATAGTATTTTTCTTTATCAATTATCTTATAGTTCATTTTTATTACCCCTACAAACTGGAAGTTATCGAGCTCTTTCTTTAGTAAAAGAGCCCTACAAGCTGCCGATTTGTCATCGTCTATAAAACTGAAATTCAAAACTTATACTTTATACATTTATTTCAATTTATTCTTTATTCTCAGACATGCTTCAGTATGCATGATCCAATGTCTGGAAAACGGCATCTGTATAAGTCCTCGTAAATCTTTATTGCACCAGTAATCAATCAACCAAACAGCATTCTCATCCGAACTGACTACACTCAACGCTTTCAGTTCTTCCCTTCGTTCATTCATTACCTTGATTTTAAGATCGTTAAATGTAAGATTGCGAATAATATTCTCCGTACTCTTTTTTACATCTGCTATATACGAATACAATTCATCGATATCCAACTGCTTTGTAAAATCTGAAATCTGACCTTTAACAAGCTCATTTCCGGTTGTTATTATAGGAGAATTGATCCGGCTCTGATACTTTCCTGAAAACAATATTTCTTCATCTCCACATACAAGAGTGTTGGCAACGATATCCTCTATCCTAAAAATATGCCATAAAGAATAAGCAATATTTTTACTGTGATAACCGTCAGCATTCATAAAAGGCATAGCATCATAGTCTTCTCTGTCAAGATCAACCTTAAATGAAAGCATCGTATTCATCAGGTCGTTTCGCAATTCAAAAAGGACATCCTTACCCTCATTAAAAGTATCTGCCTTTTTAATCAGCGACTGCATTCTTTTATTCTGTTCAGACCACTCTTTATTCATAGCTATTATTCCTCGCTGATATGATTCGTTTGTCATCGTGCATTTAACTGAAATATAATTTGCCTCTAAAAATTCCGATTTGTTTAATGGACCACTAACCCCGTCCCCCTGGTCCATTTAAGCATACATCATTATACCCAAAAATCCAATTGTGACTTTAATTTATTTATACAATGGGAAAATCCCGCGGATGGCGGGGTGAGGTGGAAATAGAAAAAGATCCAGTGAATCTTTTTCCCACCGAACCGACCGACGAAGGCACTTGTGCCGAGGAGACCTTGAATCCCGGATTCAAGGGACTCTTCGGCACATTTAAAAGATAGTAACCAGTAATTGGTTATGATTATTTAAAGAGATAGTATAA
The DNA here is from genome assembly GCF_900101325.1 of Pseudobutyrivibrio sp. AR14. NCBI lineage: Bacteria > Bacillati > Bacillota > Clostridia > Lachnospirales > Lachnospiraceae > Pseudobutyrivibrio > Pseudobutyrivibrio sp. AR14. The sequence continues at coordinate 129 of NZ_FMUY01000014.1, read as the reverse complement.
CAAAAAAGAGCAACCAATTACTTGGTTACTCTCTTTTAAAGGATGCGGAAGGCGGGACTTGAACCCGCACGCTCGCAATGAGCACAAGATCCTTAGTCTTGCTCGTCTGCCAGTTCCGACACTTCCGCG
>NZ_FMUY01000016.1:0-54201 GCF_900101325.1 Pseudobutyrivibrio sp. AR14 | reverse complement strand
ATGTGGAAGAAGGTAAAGGCCTGTTTAATGTGTCAGGAGAACCAGAGAATTATTCGATTCTTGCAATCGATGCAGATAAAGATTTTGGATTAGTATATGCTATTAAACCGGATTCAGAAGGAACTTCTATTACATATGTAGAAGTTATAGTACCGGGAAATTTGGGAATGATACTTGGTAAATATTTGCCTGAAAAATATCAGTTGAAAGATATGGATATGTCAAATGTGAATAAAATATTCTAAGTAAATGAAAAAGCTAAGGACCTCTTTTGGGGTCCTTAATTTATTGTGGAATTCTATTGATAAGTTCTAATAAACGCTGTTTATCACAAAAACAACGTTGTTTATCACATTTGTATTTATGTATATTTATTGCTTTGCTAGAATGAAAATAGATAATAATTTCATGTGAATTTATTATATTGATTGAAAAAAGCGCGTATATATCAATCTGAATCTACAAAAAAGAGGAGGAAAAATATGAAAGAATTACAATTACCAAAGCAGTTTGTAGTATTAAATGAAGAAGAACAAGTAATCACATATGGTGGAGAAACAATTTCTTACAATCCAGCATTAGCTACAAAAGCAGGAGCTTTAGCATTCGCTGGCGTATATAAGAGCCAGAAGGGTTGGAGTAATATCTCGCTTTATGATTTGGCAGCAGAGATTTTCTTTCACGCTGCATTATATTATAGAGGCGTAGGAGCTGTAGCTAAATTATTATCTTTAGCAGGTGGAACTGTTGGAAGTAAGGCAAATCAAATTGCAAATTCATTAAACAACGGAATTGATGTAGAAAATCATAAGGATACAGCTACAGTTGCTGGTGTTGAAAGATGGGTTGTTTATGATGCATTTTATGTAGTAGCTCCATCTATAATTTAATTCTAGGGGTAGACAATTATGGGAAAAAGAATAATTTCATTAATAATGAGCGCTTTATGCATATTACTGTTGACGGCATGTGGAAATAATAGTTCAACAAATGAGCCATATACAACTAATGATCCCAAAGAGGTTTATAAAATAGTATCTGATGTAAGGGAAGATATGCGAGAAGCTCATACAGGGATGCTCATTTTTCCTGACAGAGATGATTATTATTCTGATGTTTATGCCAAAGAAGAGATATATGGTTTTTCCACATCTCATCAGATATATAATGTTAAAACATATGAAAAGGACGAGTATGAGTCTGAAGTTGCGAGACTGAAAGAAGTAGCTAATAATGGTGAAAAAGTATATTACACTGAGGATTTATTTTCGTTACCTGCAATTGTAGCGGCATACAGTTACCAAAATAGATATGAGTATGCTTTACTAGATGTGGACAATTTGCAGATAATATATGTTTGTAATACATTTTTGGATGATTGGAGTTTTATAGAAGAATCATATAGACCAAATAACTATGATGCAGAGGAATTGGAAAAATTCGATTATAGTATCTATTAGTTTTTAGGGGAACCTTCTAAGAGGAAGGTTCCCTTTTTTGGAAAGCTAGTTGTATTAAAAATAGAATATAGAATTGAAAAATTTTTAAAAAACTTTGTAACGAAAAATAAATTAAAGAGTCTTATTAGTATAAAAACGAAAGGAGGGTAATTGTGGCCGACTTTGAAGAAATATATAAAGAGTATTATCCGCAAATCTATTATTACTTGTTAAAACTCTCTTCGGATAAAGATTGTGCAGAAGAATTGACACAAGAAACTTTTTTCAGAGCGTTAAAGAGTATAGATTCATTTAGAGGTGATTGTGAAATTAGCACCTGGTTATGTCAAATTGCAAAAAACTGTTTTTATACTTATGCGAGAAGAGAAAAGATTACGGTTAATTCGGATTTATTGCTTAATGAGGAGATTACTGGAAAAAGTGTAGAAGAAGTAGTCTCTGATAAAGAGGCATATATAAAAATTCAAGAGATTCTTCATAAGATAGGAGATCCATATAAAGAAGTTTTTTGGATGAGAGCATTTGCGGAGCTTTCATTTGCACAGATAGCATCAATCCACGGTAAAACAGAGGGGTGGGCGAGAGTGACATATCACAGAGCAAAGATGATGGTAAAGGAGGGATTAGAATGAAGTATTCATGTAATGTAATTAAAGATTTAATACCATTGTATTATGATTCCGCTTGTAGTCAGGAGAGCAAGGAAATAGTTGAACAGCATATAGAAGAATGCCAAGAGTGCAGAAAATATTTAGAGGATTTAAAAGAATCTAATGATGTAGAAAAAGTATATTTCAACAAAGAATTGGAATTGCAAAAAGCAAAGTCTTTTAAAAATTTTTCAAAAAAAATGTTATATAAATCTATACAGTTAGTTGCCACTGTAATGATGGTTCTTTTTATTATTGCGATGATGTTAATACTAGTATTAGTTTACGATCAAAAAAATAATAAAAATATTTATTCGGATTCATCTATATATAAGGATACAAGGAACGAATTATTTACTGATAGGATGAAAGAAATATGGCCTGAATCAATAGCATCTAATTCCAGTGTTGATGGCTATAAAATTGTAACCTACTATGATGATGCTACAGCATACACAGGTTATATGAGTGTTGAATATAAAGAAGAGGATTACAGCAGAGAAGTCAATAGACTTAAGGAAATAGACTCTGTGGATTCTTACAATATTACTGACAACTCAGGAATAGATGGATGGGATGTGTTGGCGATAAAGTCTTGCAGTCCTGAAGCTAATAATGGAGATCAACTAAATGGTTTAACTTACGCATTAACAGATGGAAATAATCAGATTATATTCGTGGAATTAGAGTTTCCTAGATCTTCACCTAGAGAAGACTACAAAAAAATAATTCCTCGTGAGTATTTGCCAGATGATATTTCTTGGGGTGCTAAGACAAAGATACCAATTATTGATAGAGTAATATGGGGTGGCGGTCCAATCATAGTGGCAGCATTATTTGTATGGAGAGGGATTACAAATATTAGTAAGAAAATGAAACGCGGATATTTGCAGTGCGCCTTTTCATTGATGCTGATTATTTTTGGAATTCTTAACTTAACTGTTTAATAATTCGTTGTGCAAAAGAGGTGCTAACAGGCATGTTATGGCTGTTTGCACTTCTTTTTTAATGGAGAAAACGTTGTTCATCACAAAATGAACGTTGTTCGTCACATTTATATTGTTGTGGAAATATTGGTTGGATAAAATGAAAAAAGTTAATAGATAATAATTTCATGTGATTTTATTATATGGATTTAAAAGTGCGCACGTAATAATCAATAAAAAATTAAAAGGAGAAAACAAATGAAACAAATTAATTCAATTGAACTACCTAGCAAGTTTTATTCACTTGACAAAGAAGCTATGGAAAGAATTTGTGGTGGTGTTAACCTCGGAATGTTTCCAGGCTATTTAGACAAGACTAAAGCTACAGAAAAGGCAAAAGAGGTAATAAGAAATTATGGTTGGACAAAGGTAACAGTCGATCAGTTGGCTAAAGAAATTTACGGTCATGCAGCTGTATATTATAAAGCTGCATTTTTAAGTAAGGTCCCACTATTAAATGATGCGGTGTATTCACATGTCGCAAATGGTGTTGATGTAGATAATGCTGTAGATAGATACCAGATAGTATGGAATACAATTTGGGCATTGTCGTAGAAATAATAGTAATAGTTAATGTAGTAGCATCCGCTCTTTTATTGGGCGGATGTTTTATATTTTATGGAATAAATATATCAAGAACGTTGTTCATCACAAAAAGAACGTTGTTCATCACATTGTAGTTTAATGGACAAATTTCATCAGATATAATTATAAAAAAATTGGATGGGACAGCAGCATGAGATACACATTTGTTAAGCAACATGACTATACGGATTGCGCCGCCGCCTGTATGGCAATGGTGTGTTTACACTACAAGAAGGAAACAACAATTACCCGTCTTCGAGATATGATGGGTACAGATATAAAGGGTACAAATCTAATAGGTTTGTCCAAGTGTGCTGAAACATTGGGGTTTACAACACAGGCAGTAAAAGTTGATAAAGAAGGTTTTCTTAGCAACTATACTTTGCCTTGTATAGCAAATATAGTGACAAAAGAAGGGCTTGCTCATTTTGTCGTTATATTTAAAAAGAATGATAAATATATTGTAATTGGGGATCCGGCAAAAGATTTAGAACGTGTTGAAATTGAGGAATTTTATAAGAATTTTACCGGAAATCTATTACTGTTAGCACCTAATAATGAGTTCGAAAAGAGCAAGATAAAAGGTGACAAGATATTCGACCGATATATAAGACTATTGTTACCTCAGAAAAAGCTTTTTATTTATGCATTTCTAGCTTCGGTTCTTGTAACCTTCTTAGGAATTATCTCATCTTTATTTAACAATGTTATTTATGATGAAATACTCCCATATCAGCAAAAAGAACTGCTACGGACAGTTTTAATAGCTTTTATAGTTGTAAATTTGACGTCAACAATCATTAGTTTCATTAGGCAATGGATACTAATGCATTTATCAATAAAAATAGATATCCCACTTATGCTGGGTTACTTTGAGCATATATATAAGCTTCCGATGAAGTTTTTTGCTTCAAGAAAAACGGGAGACATTACCACAAGATTTTCAGATGCATTTACGATTAAAAATATATTTACCAGTATTGCGTTGTCTTTAGTTATGGATATAACAATGGCATTGGCATCTGGAGCATTTTTATTTCAGATGAATACAAAACTATTTGTAGTAATAGTTTTTATGATGATTGTAAGTGTAATTTTGGTGTTTATATTTAAACAGCCATATAAAAAGATTAACGAGCAACAGATGCAACAGGCATCAATCCTAAACTCAGAGATAATTGAAGGGTTACGTGCTGTTGAGACAATAAAAGGAAACGCAAATGAAGATATTGAATTAGAAAATATAGAGCGTGAATACATTAAATCGCTAAGAATTGGATACAAGGAGAGTATGTTATCCAATGTTCAGGGAACTATTTCAAGTGTTATATCGGGAATAGGTAATTTAATTCTGTTATATGTTGGAATTAGTTCTGTAATTAATAATGATTTGACGTTGGGAAGTTATATGGCTTTCATGACCCTTTCAGGCTATTTCATGAATCCTATTAGTAATTTAATAGGTTTGCAACTTCAAATCCAAGAAGCAAATATATCAATGAAGAGATTATCGGAAATAATGGATTATGAGCGAGAACAGCAAGTCAATGGTGACGGTGCTGGCGCGAATGCAGGAAGCTTGGAAATAGAAAATAGGTATGAAGAAATAAATCATGTAGATGGTGATATTGAAATTAAAAATGTCACATTTAGATATGGTAACAGAAAACCTGCTTTGAATAATGTTAGTTTCACAATACCAAAGGGAAAGAAAGTTGCACTTGTAGGAGCTAGCGGAAGCGGAAAATCGACGATTGCTAAATTGTTATTGAAATACTATGAGCCTGAAAATGGAGAAATAACTATTGATGGTGTAGATATACAAGATTATACAAATACATCATTGAGAAGGGCTATATCTTATGTCCCTCAAAACATAGAGTTATTTTCAAAAAGTATATATGACAATATAAGAGCAAGCAAAATGACAGCAACGCTTGATGAGGTAAAGGAAGCCGCAAAAAAGGCTGACGCCCATGAATTTATAAAACGCTTACCTATGCAATATCATACCTATCTCGAGGAAGCTGGAAATGGATTAAGTGGTGGCGAAAAACAGAGAATCGTTTTAGCTAGAGCTTTTTTGAAAGATAACCAATTTTATATCATGGATGAATCCACAAGTAATCTAGATTTTGCTACAGAAAACATAATATTCGACATGATATATAACAAGTTTAGAGAAAAGACAATGCTTATAGTTGCACATCGATTGGCGACAATAAAAGATTGCGACAAGATAATTGTGTTAGATAAAGGAGAAATAATCGAAGAGGGAACACACTCAGAATTGCTAGAAAAGCAAGGACAGTACTATAGATTATGGGAAATGCAGCAGGGCAATTTTATGAATACTGTTAATGATAATGAGCCAGAAGATAACAGTGTCCTGGAAGGGGCTGATGACGAAGATATATTAGTCTATACATAAGTAGGTTTATATTTTTTGATGGAAGGATTTAATAATGAACAGCATAGAGATTTCAGTGAATAAAACATTAAAACTTCAAAATGTAATTTCTAAAACAATGGATTTATCAAATGATAATCCAGGGAGTTTTGATTTGGAAATAAATAAAATGAACACATATATAATGACTCATGGAGCGAAGCAAATAGGACCTTTGATTCAGTATACAGGTGTAGATTTGAATGAAAAAAATGAAATGAATTTTGAATTAAAGTTTATGCTTCAGTGTGACAAATATTTACATTCTAGTGATAAGGATTATCCTATGGAACCTACTATCAGGGTGACAGATTGTCTATACGCAAGATATAAGGGACCAGAAAGTAAAGTGAAATTCGCTTTTGATAAAATAGGAGTCTATGCTTTTGAGAATGATATAGAATTGCAGGGCTCAAACTACACAATATATGTTAGTAAAAATGTTGAGGAAGAAACAATGGTGGCAGACATATTTATGCCAATAAAAAAGTAGACTAGTATGAAAAAAATAAAGACACTTGAAGAACTAAAAGATTCTCGAATAATGTTTGATAAAAATCCACCTGGATTTGGTTATATGCTGATTATTGTACTAACAATATTTATTGCATTGGCTGTAGTATGGAGTATTAGAACTCCGAAATTATATATAATTCAGGCAACTGGGACAGTCACAAGTGATGAGGGCAACTATGTAATGTGCACTTATACTGGAGAGATTACAGATTGTAATTTGTATGAGGGACAACTAGTAGAAGAAGGCGATGAATTATTTAAAGTCAAGAGCACCGAGTACAATATTCAAGCTGAGCAGTTGCAACTTACCAAAGAGGCATACGAGGATAAAATAGAAAAAAATGAATTGCTTGTAAAATCAATAAAGGATGATGTGAACTATTTTAATGATAGTGATCCAGATGACGTATTGTATTACAGCGCATATGAATCTTATAAATCGCAGGTAAAGCAAAACACTATAGATACAAGTACTTATGAAGCATATGGATATACAGATGAGCAGATAGAGATAGAGTTAGAAAAGAGTGAAGGTAAAATATCGCAGCTATACTATGATGCTATTGCATCTGCGGAAAGTGCTATTTCGGAAGCAAAAATTCAGATTGAGGCAATCGATTCTCAACTTTCAGCTATAGGCTCTGGAAAAAATGAATATACTGTTGTAGCAACTGCTTCAGGAACGGTACATTTGCTTGCTGATTACAAGAACGGTATGGTTGTTCAAACTACCCAGACCGTAGCTATTATCACACCAGCGAATTCTAGTAATATCATAGAAGCGTATGTGTCAACAGCCGATATGGCTAGAATCCATGAGGGAGATAAAGTTCAAATTGTTGTAGATGGTTTGTCACAAAATATATATGGAACGATTGATGGAACTATAAAACGAATCGATAGTAATGTTACTAGTCAAGAAAGTTCAGATGGTACTAAAACCCAAGCATTTAAAGTGATTATAGCTATGGGCAACAATTATGTGGTTAGTAAATCAGGAGATAAGGTTGATATAGTGAACGGAATGACAACAGTAAGTAGGATAACTTACGATAAGGTTTCATATTTTAATTATGCGTTGGAAAAATTAGGGATAAGGACTAGAAAGTAACAATGAAGAAGAAACTATATCGATTATTTGCTATATATGTTACAAGCTTAGCTGTGCTAATGAGTATTTTTAGTGCATCCGTATATGCGGAGGAAATAGCGGAGCCAAACGTATCTGTTGGGGAAGGCTCGGTAGAAACTAACGTTGTTGAGGAATCAACTATTATTGAAGAGTCCACTAGTGAAGGTAAAGAAGACGAGTTATCTGAAAACCAAACAGCAAATGACGAACCACAAGAAACACCTCAAGAGACACCTCAAGAGGAAGTAGTACCAAGTGAGAATGATGACTCGAAGCAAGTTACAGATATAGATTTAGGCGAATATAATTCAGAAATGCTAGTTGGGACAAAGCAGCTATTAATGGTTACTTTGATACCTACAGATGCAGAGGGGAATACAGTTGAATTTCGTTCATCTAATGAAGAGATAGCTACTATAAACGGGTTAGGGAGAATATCAGCTCTTGCTGCTGGACAGACGGTTATAACTGTTAAATGTGGAGAAAAAGAAGTATCTTTTACACTGAAAGTTAAAGAAAAGGAGTCAGAAAAAAAGACTGAGGTTAAGGATATTGAAATATCTTCTTATAAGAAGAAAATTAAAATTGATGAGGTAATAGTTATTAATGCCAAGATATTGCCTATGGAAGCCTCAGGTACAGAGTTAAAATTTAAATCTTCTGATGAAAAAGTGGCAACTGTTAATTCTTCAGGCGAAGTAAAAGGTATAGGTAAAGGAAAGGTAACTATTACAGTTTCGGCAGGAGATATTAGCAAAAAAATAGAGTTGGAAGTAGTAGTAGCGACCAAGAAGATATCTATCGACAAGGATTATTTCGTATTAAAGCCAGGTGATACAAGAAATATAAATGCAAGTGTTGTGCCTGAAGAATCTAATCAAGAAATAAAATATAAATCCATGGATGAAAGTGTAGCAAGTGTTACTCCAGAAGGAGTTATCACTGCTAAGAAAGTGGGTAATACTTCGATTATTGTTTCTAATGAAGATTTGTCTGTTTTGGTAACTGTTATAGTAAACCAAACCGGTAAGAGAAAGGCTGAGGGCAATGATTTAAGCGAAAATGATATAAATAATGAAACGAGTTATGAATTTGGAAGAATAATAGATGCAGCAGAATATTCATTATTAACGAAAGATATGCTCAAATATATATATGAGAATGAGAAAAACTATATTGTTGTGGGCGATGGATATTCTATAAAGGTAGAAGGAAAAAATATTGTTAATTACAATAATGAATTAAATACAAAAGTCAATTTCACTAAGGGTAAAGATGGGGATGTGGAATTTGAAATAAATGCAGGTAAAAATCTGTGCGGTGAAATAACTTTATCTATTGATGATGAAAGTTTAATTGATGTAACAGGTAAAGATCTATATCTTTATAACGTGTCAAAAAAGACATATGAAAAAATACAATACAGAGGTGCAGACAATATCTTAATTACAAAAGCAGGAAAGTATAAGTTTTCTGATGAAAAAATTAAGTTAGAAAAAAAATACGTAAATGCGTTTTTTATAGGAGTAGGTTTTATAGGGATATTAGTTGCAGTATACATTTTTACAAAGAAGAGATATCTGTTTTGGTAGCAAATAACGTTGTTCATCACAAAAATAACGTTGTTCGTCACAAAGACTTGAAACTAATAGACGAATAAGGTATTGTGTACCCACAGAAAATATATGACACAACAAAGGAGGACACATCATGTGGGATGACGGCTGGCCATTTATTTAATGATTATCTAAAAAAGCTCGGTATTTACTGGGCTTTTTTCTTTTGTTTGAGCTCTATTTTGTAGTATTATTATATGTGAGGTAAAGGGGTAGAAAATGGAAACAAAATTTCTTGTGGCTGTATGTGACGATGACAAAGAAAACAGAAAAACTATTAGTGAAATAGTACTTAACCATTTCGAAAATTTAGGAATAAAAGCAGAGATAAAAGAATATAAATCCGGAGAGGATTTATTGAAAAATGCAAATGATGAGCAGATAAGTTTGTTGTTTTTAGATATCGAAATGCCAGGGAGAAGTGGTATCGAAATAAAAGATATTTTAACTACAAAAACGAATGTTTCAAATATAGTTTTCGTTACTAACCATATAGGATTTATGAAAGAAGCCTTCGGTAAAAATGTTATTGGATTTATAGAAAAGCCAGTAGGTGAAAAACAGATTATTCATTGGGTTAATATTGCGTATAAGACATATAAAGATACTAGATATATTGTTCTAGACAAGAATGCAAAGATAAAAGAAGACTCAATAAAATATATTGAGGCTGAAGGTAATTATGTAAGGATTGTGCTAGTTGATTGTAGTGGAGGTATACTCCAAAGAGGCACAATTGCAAATTGGGAAAAACAATTAGATGGTTTTTTTGTAAGATGCCATAAATCCTTTTTGGTAAATATGAATTATATTACGAGCATAAATTATAAGGAAGTTGAATTAGAGGGGGCTACATGTGTTCCACTGGGAAGGAACTACGTTAATAATACAAAAAATGCCCACAATGAATTTATGCTTGAAAAGATAAAGTGGAGAGTAGGATGGCAAAACTAGTATTTATAATTCTTTTACTTGGGCAATTTATATGGGTGTATGTAAAGTTATTAGATATAAAATTCAAAAGGATGAAAATTACTTATTGGATTGTTGTTGGATTAATTGAGATTGCAATAGTATTGCTAGGTATTTTTTATCATTTTGGATCAACACAGATATCTTTAATAGCAGGGACCTTGTTGTTACCGGCATTCAGTGGGGAAAAAAGAAATATAATAGGTTTATATTTTCCAGCCTTTGGAGTATGTATATCATTAAACACGGTTTGGGGATATTTATCGTATTATTTTGCATTAAAAATACATTACAGAATTTTCTATTGTGTATTGATTACTTGGGCATTAATTTTATTATTGTATTTTATTAAGAAGAAAAAGCAGATTTATTTGAGTAGTATAGATTTAACAAATCTTGAGCTTATAATAATTAATGTTTTGACAGTATTTATCGCTTTTTCTATGGGAGCGATTGGTAACATTCAAAAGGGAAATGTAGGTAGATATGTTATAACACTTTATGTGTTTTTTACCACAATGCTCTGTAGCGTTATATATTTGTTGACGGTATATTCAATTTTTTTGAACAGAAAAATTCAAAATGAAGAGGAAAAACTACTATACCAAAAAGTGACTTTGGAGGCACAGAAAGAACAAGTAGATGCTATACTTGAAAGTGAAAAGAAGTATCATCAATATCGACATGATTTATCAGCTCATTTAAATGCCATACATCATATGGCTGAAAAATCCAAAATAGATGAGCTAAAGGACTATTGTGAAACATTATTAGATAATGCAAAACCAATTAATAATACAGTAATTTCAGGAAATGTAGCTGTAGATGGAATATTGAGAAGTTATAAGGCTAAATGTGAGGAAACTGGTATTGGTTTGCAGATGCAGGTACAGTTAATAGGCAAAAATGTAGTGCAGGATTATGATCTGTGTATTATTTTTTCAAATATACTTAGTAATGCGATTGAGGCATGTAAAAAGGGTGATACCATAAGACTGGTTAGTTACCCTTATAATAATTCTCTATGTATTATGGCGAATAATCCTACTAATAAAGAAATACTCATAAATAATGGAGAGATTAAAACCACTAAGAATGACAAGACCTATCATGGCCATGGTTTAAGTAACATCAAAGCAGTTGTAAATAAATATGATGGAATACTAAATATAAAATCTCAAAATGGAATGTTTAATGTTGAAATATTAATTTAGATAGTAAAAGGCAGATGCATCAAGCATCTGCCTTTTTATGTATGGATTATTTACCCCAAACTTCTTCTGCGATTTCTTTAACTAGTTTAAGCTTTGCCCACTGCTCATCTTCAGTAAGTTTGTTACCGATTTCGCATGAAGCAAATCCGCACTGAGGGCTGAGATAAAGTCTATCGAGTGGAATATATTTTGATGCGTCCTTGATACGCTTAATGATTGTCTCCTTGTTCTCAAGCTGTGGTGTCTTTGTTGTAATAAGACCGAGAACTACCTTTTTATCAGGTGATACCTTAGCAAGTGGTGCAAATCCACCAGAGCGTGCATCATCGTACTCAAGGAAGAGAGCATCAACATTTTCCTTGGCAAATACGTAGTCAGCTACTGAGTCGTATGGGCCACTTGTAAAGAATGTAGAATGGTAGTTACCACGGCAAATGTGTGATGTGATTACCATGTCAGCTGGCTTGTTCTCAAGTGCAAGGTTATTAACTTCAAGAAGCTGCTTTTTAACATCTTCAAGATCAATACCAAGCCTTGCATATCTCTGCTTTGCAGCATCTCCTACGATGGCACCCCATGTACAATCATCAAACTGAAGATTGCGGCAGCCTGCCTCGTAGAACTGCTTAATAACATCCTGGTATGCAACTCCGATATCCTGGATTAATTCCTCATTTGTAGGATAGAACTTTCTTGTAGTTTCATAGTTTGCAGGGACAATCATCTGCTGGAAAGTCTGAGCAGGAGCTGGGATAGTATATTTTGCAACAGTATTCTCATCCTCAAACTGCTTTAAGAACTTGAAATACTCAACAAATGGATGAGCCTTTGCTTTGATTTTTCCTACAAGATATGTGTCATCAAGTAATGCAAGCTCCCCGTTGAAGCTAACGCCGCCACCTGTGTTTTCGTGGGCAACTCCTTCAAAGCCCCACATGAAATCAAGGTGCCAGAATGTTCTTCTAAATTCTCCGTCTGTGATTACGTGGTAACCAAGCTCTTTCTGCTTAGCTACAACCTTTGTGATTTCTTCATTTACAACTTTATCGAATTCTTCTTTTGTGATTTTGCCAGCCTGAAAAGCTGCTTTTGCATCCTTAAGAGCCTGTGGTCTAAGGAAACTTCCTACAAAATCATATCTGTAAGGTGTCTGTATTTTGCTCATCTTATTCTCCTTTTTGTTTAGTTTTAACGGTTCTGCGCAATACCAATGTTTTACAATATGTTCAATATGAGGATTATATGCCTAGTGAGTAGATAGGTAAAATATAAAAAATTATGACTGATTGATAGATTTTACCTATAATAAAAGCTATAATAGCTGAAGAATCTATTGAGTGGTTTTAATATAAGGAGAAGACATGACACTAAAACAGCTTAGATACGTGGTTGAAGTTGCAGAAACAGGCAATATTACTGAGGCGGCAAAAAAACTTTTTATAGCTCAGCCTAGTTTGACCTCTGCAATTAGAGAACTTGAAAATGAATACAATATTACTATATTTACCCGCTCCAACAAGGGAATAGAAATCACTCCTGAGGGAGATGAGTTTTTAGGTTATGCCAGACAGGTCTTAGATCAGGCTAATTTGATTGAGGAGAAGTATACAGGCGTCAGCCACATCAAGCAGAGATTTTGTGTCTCTGCCCAGCATTATTCTTTTGTTGTGGAGGCATTTGTTGAGCTTTTAAAAAAATATGGTGGAGATAAATATGAGTTTCACATGAGAGAGACCCAGACCTACGATATTATCGAGGATGTGGCGAAGCTTCGAAGTGAGATAGGAATTCTCTATATTAATAAGTTTAATGAGACGGTTATTAAAAAGACCTTGAGGGACAACGGCCTGAATTTTCATCTTTTGTTCAAGGCCAAGCCTCATGTATTCATTGGAAAAAATAGCCCTTTGGCCAAAAAGAAATCATTAAGTTTAGAGGATTTAAAGGAATATCCACGTCTTTCATATGAGCAGGGAAGTCATAACTCCTTTTATTTCTCAGAGGAGATACTTAGCACTATCGATAGTGATAAGGAGATAATCGTAAGAGATAGAGCTACCCTTTTTAATCTTTTGATTGGTCTTAACGGATATACTATCTGTAGCGGCGTTATAAGTGAGGAGCTTAATGGCGCAAATATTATTGCTAAGCCCCTAAAGGTAGATGATTACATGGAAATTGGTTACATTCTTCCAAGCAGTATCCCAAAGTCTCAGCTGACAAAAAACTATATCGAAATGCTTGTAAAATACACTGCTGAAGGGAAAAATAATTAGATATTCCATAGAGGAATAGATGCTATCACAATTAGAATAGAAATAAGCTCTTAAAGACGTTCATATTTAATTATAATATTGATATAATTTCATTCGAATTCATGATTAATAAGGAGGTCTATTATGGCTTGTTTTACAGTGCCAGCTGGCGAGGCTATAGTTTCAACTATAGTTAAGAAGAGTATTGAAAAAAAGAATAAGGGTGGCGAAAAGGCTGCAGAATCAACAGGTATTCCATTTTCTCGTAAGTTAAAGTGGTTAACAAACTTACTTTGGGGTGGTGCTGTGCTTTTAGCATATGAGCACGTATGGCATGGTGAGGTTAAGCCATTCTTCCCATTCTTAACAGCTATGGAGAATCCAGAGGACAAGGCAGAGATGCTTCACGAGATGGGCACAGTAGGTGTTGGTATGGCACTTCTTGTTACTGTTGTTTGGATTGGTATTTGTGTAGCTGCAGATGTGATTGTTAAGCGTCCAGTTGCAAATACAGAAGCTGCAAAGTAGGAGGTAGAAGATGACTTTATTACTTACAGTTTTCGCTGCTATTATTACAACAGTTAAATGGTACAACAGAGAGAATGACAATATGAAGCTTCATGTTTTAATGTACATGTTCTGGGGCGCATCACTTATGTGGTTTGTAGATGCTATTGCAGAGTACGTTGAGCTTGGCGCAGAGTATTTCAATCCTGCATTAGAAGATATGATTAACGATAGTTTTCTTGGCTTATCAGTAATCGCCTTTGCTCTTATCATTTGGGTTGTTTATCTTTTAGTAAAAGATCCAAAGGGAGTAGTTAGAAAATCAATTACTAAATAATTAAAATTGCAAAAAGATCGGGAGGCCTTATGGCCTCCCTTTTATGTTAATTAGGGGTAGGGTGTTAACAGGTTTATTCGGTAGTACAGTTGGCTGTGAAAGAGAATTCTACAAGTTTACCATCTTTGAAAGTAAAGTACTGTGAGAATTCATCATAGTAATAATCAAAGAAGTGCTGGTCTTCACAATCATATTCGCTTGATGGTTCACCAAATGCTTTTTTTACTTCTTCTTCAGAAGCACCGATTTTAATGCCGTTTGATGTAAATTCATCAGTTTTAATTAATAAATAATCAATAGTAGGGTCATCGTTAGTTGACTCATATTCGATAACGCAATTTTCATAAGTGTTATTGTAGAATGAATCAAATTCACTTGTCTCAGTTGGCTCGCCTAATTCGTCAAGAATAGCATTAGCATCTGCGAATAGAGAAAAGCTAACTCCATTGTATTCTACAGTAGTCTGGGCAATTTTATCTTTTGTCTCTAAAGTCTCAAGATCCTCAATAGATGTACCACAGCCTCCACAGTAATCATCTGATGGAGCTTGGCAAACTGTATCTTCTGGAATATCATCATTTGTTACTTCTGTACTACAGCCAAAAAGGGAAAGGCTGAGAATTGTTGCTGCTGAAAGCAATACTAATTTTCTTTTCATAAATAATCTCCTTATTACTGTGTTACAAGTTCTAGTACAGTTATAACACTAATGCACTTATTCGTCAACTATTAAATTATATTGTGGTATTTAATATGAAAAGCAAATAAAAAAACAGCCATCAAAAGATGACTGTTTCAAGTAGAAAATACTATGAATTTACTATATCACTGAGCTTCTTGCCGTAGAAGAAGTCTCGCTCTAACATGTAGAACTCAGTCCACATAGGGAGTGTCTTACATACTTTTTCGCGAGGACAATCCTCAGCGCCATCTGCTAGACAGGCAACTGGAGCAAGGCTTCCTTCCATGAGCTCGATTATCTCTCCAATTGAATACTCCTCAGGAGAGCGAGTAAGCATGTATCCGCCACCTTTTCCACTGACACCCTTTACAAAGCCGCCGTGAACTAATTCTTTAACAATGATCTCTAAATATTTTTTGGAAATATCCTGACGCTCTGCGATGTCCTTTAGGGGAATGTATTCTTCACTATGTTGTTGAGCTAAGTCTATCATGACACGCAGTGCATATCGACCCTTTGTACTGAACATAATCAATCCTCCATAATTTTTTAATTCAATCGCTGGTTTTGTACTATTATACGATAGGTTAATAGGCAAATCAATAAGTAACAGATTTTTATAGCCTGTATCAAAAAAGGCATAATTTATAGAGGTTGAAGTTGCTATTAATAGAATTGATAGCAGACTATAATTTTTGCTTATTATTAAACCTATTGACTCAGTAGGCAAGTAGGTTTAATATACCAACATGCAAGACAAAAGCCCATACAAAAGGGCACAGAAAGGAGACCAAGATGAAGAGTGTACTTTGCTTTGGCGATTCAAACACATATGGATTAAAGCCAGACGGTAGTGGCAGATTTGAAAAAACTGAAAGATGGACCGGGGTGCTCTCCGAGATGCTTGGTCACCAGAATTATGAAGTGATAGAGGAAGGACTGGTAGGACGGACTACAGTTTTTGAGGACAGCACAAGACAGGGAAGAAATGGCTCTAAATTACTTCCAATTCTTCTTGAGAGCCATGGACCTGTTGACACAGTAGTGGTCATGCTTGGAACAAATGATTGTAAGGCTGTCTATAATGCTTCACCAAAGCTTATAGCCAGAGGCGCTGAGATTTTACTTAGACAGATTAGAGACAACAATAGCGCAGCGAAAATCCTACTTCTTTCCCCAATCCACTTGGGAGATACAGTATGGAAGGAAGAGTTTGATCCTGAGTTTGATGAGAAATCAGTTATCACTTCAAAGGAGCTTAAGGCAGTGTTTGCAAAGCTTGCAGAGGAGTTTGATTGTATGTTTTTGGCAGCATCTGATGTGGCTAAGCCATCAGAAACAGATCAGGAGCATTTGGATGAAAAGGGACATCTTGCACTAGCGAATGCAATATACAAAAAGCTCGTTGCAGCTTAATTAATAGAAAAGAGGAAATTAATATGAAAAAGAATTTAGTAAAGACATTAACAAGTGGACTTTTAGTGACAGGACTTTTAGCAGCTTCACTTACTGGTTGCGGTTCATCTGACAAGGCTGACAGCAGTGCTGATGGAAGCGCTGTAGAGGCAGGTGAAAGCGCAGCAGGTTTTAGAACACTTGATGAAATTAAAGAAAGCGGCACAATCAATATCGGTGTATTCTCGGACAAGAGCCCATTCGGCTATGTAGATGAAAATGGTGAGTACGCTGGATATGATGTATATCTTGCTGAGAAAATCGGTGAGGACCTTGGAGTAGATATTAACTATGTATCAACTGAGGCAGCTAACAGAATCGAGTATCTTCAGACAGGAAAAGTTGATATCATCCTTGCTAACTTTACAGTTACAGAAGAGCGTGCTCAGGAAGTTGATTTTGCTTTACCATACATGAACGTAGCACTTGGTGTTGTTTCACCTGATGGAGCTGTAATCGAAAGCCTCGATGATTTAGGTGCTGATGACGAGGTTATCGTTATCTCAGGAACAACAGCAGAGACATATCTTGCTAAGAATTACCCAGATATCAAGCTTCAGAAGTATGATGCTTACGCTGAGGCAAAGACAGCATTTGAAAATGGCAACGGCGTAGCATGGGCTAATGACAATACAGAGGTTATTGCTTTTGCAATTGAAAACGAAGGCTATACAGTAGGCATCCCATCACTTGGTGATCAGGATACAATTGCTCCTGCTGTAACAAAGGGTAATGAGACACTTTTAACATGGTTAAATGACGAGCTTGTATCTCTCGGAAGCGAGAATTTCTTCCATGCTGATTACGAGGCAACACTTCTTGATACATATGGTGCTGATTACGAGGATGAGCTTGTAGTAGAGCCTAGCAAGTAGGAAGTATTATACGAAAGGATTTGTAACCTATAGTAATGGATAAGGATATTCTTATTGAATATTTCCCACTCTATAAGGATGCACTATTTTTAACACTTAAAATTGGATGGCAGGGCATTATTTTGGCTTTTGTAATAGGCTTAATTGGCTCTGCCATTATTCATTTTAAGACACCAGTGCTTAGGAAGATTGTGGGAATATACATTGAATTATTTAGAAATACACCACTTTTGGTACAGTTATTTTTTATTTATTTTGCCCTTCCAAAGGTGGGAATTCAAATAACAGCAAAGACCTGTGGTGTGCTAGGACTTGGGCTTTTAGGCGGTGCATATATGATAGAGACATTTCGAAGTGGCCTAGAAGCAGTGCCTGTTATTCAGACCGAGAGCGCACTTAGCCTTGGAATGAGTGATTTCCAAACATTGTGGCATGTTATTTTGCCACAGGCGATTTCTATAAGTGTTCCGGGAATTCTTGCAAATGTTATTTTCCTTTTGAAGGAGACATCCGTATTTTCCACAATCAGTTTGATGGATTTGATGTTTACAGCAAAGGATTTGATAGGCATGTATGCAAAGACAATAGAATGCTTATTCCTTTTGGTTATCTTTTACCTGGTAATGCTTCTTCCTATTTCTATAATAGGTGCAATTGTAGAAAGGAGGATGCGCTATGGACAGTTTGGGGATTGATGTTCTATTTAAAGGAACCAACTTTTTAAGATTACTTCAAGGATTATGGGTATCGGTGGAAATTAGCTTGATTGCTGTTGTACTCAGCATCATTCTTGGACTAGTTGTTGGAATGTTGATGACTTTAAACAACCCATTTTTAAAGGCAATACTCAAAGTGTATCTTGAGGTGGTAAGAATCATGCCTCAGATGGTACTTTTATTCATTGTATATTTTGGAACTACTAGAGTTTTTGGTTGGGATGTTTCAGCAGAAGCATCGGCAATTATCGTATTTACGTTTTGGGGAACTGCAGAGATGGGAGATCTGGTAAGAGGCTCTATAAAGAGTATTCCAGTAATCCAGTTTGAATCAGCAATGGCTTTGGGATTTAACAAGGTGCAGACATATTTCTACATCATTTTCCCACAGACAATTAGGAGACTGATTCCACTTTCTATAAATCTAATTACAAGAATGATTAAGACAACATCTCTTGTACTTATGATTGGAATCGTTGAGGTGCTTAAGGTGGCGCAGCAAATTATAGAGGCAAATAGAAATTCGTCGCCTAACGCAGCCTTTGGCGTATTTGCAGTTGTATTTTTACTATATTTCATTGTATGCTGGCCAATCAGCCGGCTCGCAACATATTTAGAGAAAAGGTGGGAGTAAATGGAATTATTAAAAGTAACACACTTACACAAGGAGTTCGGACAGAATACAGTTTTAAATGATATCAATCTGTCTGTAGAAAAGGGGGAAGTAGTAGTAATAATTGGTCCATCGGGTTGTGGAAAGAGCACATTTTTAAGATGTTTAAATGGTCTCGAGGAGATTCAGGGAGGTGTGATTACAATATCAGGACTTCCAGTTGAGGCCGGTAAAAGGGATATTACAAAGTTACGTCAGAAGATTGGAATGGTTTTCCAGTCCTATGAGCTGTTCCCTCACAAAACAGTTCTTGAAAATATCATTCTCGCCCCTACAAAGGTACAGAAGAGGGATAAAGAGGAGGCTACCAAGGAGGCTATAGAACTTCTTGATAAGGTGGGACTCGTGGACAAAAAGGATTATTATCCAAGACAGCTTTCTGGAGGACAAAAGCAAAGAGTGGCTATTGTTCGTGCACTTTTAATGCACCCTGAGGTGATATTATTTGACGAGGTTACAGCAGCACTTGATCCAGAGATGGTTCATGAGGTATTAGAGACTATGATAGCTCTTGCTAAGGCTGGTTCCACTATGCTTATTGTCACCCATGAGATGGCTTTTGCTAAGGCTATTGCAGACAGAATTATTTTCATAGATAAGGGTGATATTGTAGAAGAGACCAGAGATGTAAAGGAATTCTTTATTGAGCCTAAAACAGAAAGAGCAAAGAAGTTCCTAAAGACATTTGCTTACGAATAAAAAAATGTGTAGCTTTTTTGTATTGTATGTACTCATTTTTGCAATATGGTATAATAATTTGTATTGAGAGGAGGGTTTTTATGTACGATTATATTACCATAGAGCGTAAATATGGCAGTGGTGGTCATGAAATCGCAAAAAAGCTTGCAAAAAAGTTGGGTTATCGTCTATATGACCGTGGTGTTGTTGAGCAGACTTGTAAGAAAATGGGGTTGTCTTATGAGGAAGTTGCCAATATGGATGAGCAGACACCGATTAAGCCTATTTTTAAGACACCTGGAATCGATTATACTACCATAGCTGAGAAGATATACAATACAGAGGCAGATATTATTAAAGAGGCTGCTGAACAGCCTGGCTGTGTATTTGTAGGTCGATGCGCAAGTGAGATTCTTAAGGATAAAAAGTGCCTTAAGGTATTTATCACAGCCGATGATGATTATCGAATGGATAGATCTATTAATGTAGAAAATAATCCAGCAGATAAAGCCGATGAGGTAATGAAGAAGTTCGATAAAAAGCGTGAGAAATTCTTCACCACTCACTCTGGCGGTAAATGGGGCTCTCCAGAATACTTTGATCTCATTATCAATTCAGCAAATATGGATGAGGATTCTATAGTTGCTATGCTTGAGGGCGCAGCAAAAGCTTAGTGGATTACGAATGGACTTCTAACTGACATCTGGTACTGTTTTGGTGATGTACCAGTGTGATTAGAGAATGTTCGTGAAAAGTTGGAATAATTGTTAAAGCCTGATTGGAAACATACATCTATTGGCGCATTTCCCTCTTTCAGTAGTTTTTTGGCAAGTGCTAGTCTCTTTTCGATTATGTATTGCTGGATAGAGGTGCCTGTGTTTGCCTTAAATATTCGATTGAGATACACAGGATGTAAATGCAAATTTTCAGCTACACTGCTAGCGGAAATAGAGTCTGATAGGTGCAGGTTGATATAATTAAATGCATCAGTAATGGTTTTTGGAAGGACATCTACGTATGTAGGTGTCTTTTTTTTATTTGCAAGTCTATTTATGGTGATAAGAATGATATTAAGAATAGATTCCGCAAGTACAGTGGAACCGAATTCTTGCTCATGTTCATTTAGTGATTTTTCTAGAAGATCAGTATAGCCAACAAAAGTATCTATCTGTTCTTGATTTAAGTGTATGATATTAAGCTTTGTCATATCCTCCTGCTTGAAGCAATCAGTAAAATGCTTGTAGTCATCCCCTTTGTTCTCGAAGTATTCCTCTTTTATATTAATAACAACTCGTCCATAGTCCTCAGTTCCCATAGGGCAGGCATGGTGAAAAACGTATGGAGGGAACAGGACTAAATCCCCTGGCTCCATAATTTTACCGTCATTTTCTAATAGTATCTTTGTGTCTCCGTGAAGAAATAAATAGATTTCATAACCGTCATGGCTGTGATAAATACCGGTCTCTGTAATAGGAGAATTCTTGTAGGCGCAGATAAAATCATTTTCATGAGTCTCCATTATTTTTTTGTAATTTGGCATTTCTTTTTTCATAAGATTTCTCCTAAAAAACAATAGTTTATTTTTTACCTGTTGATATCATTATATTTACCTAGGTTTAAAAACGCAATAATTTTGGCATTAATATATGTATTTGTGCATAGATAAACGTGCTATTATCTAGATACGCTATAGATAATAAACAAAGGGGGAATATGCGACACATGTCTAAAACTATGCATAAAATTTGGAATTACAAGTGGTTATATATAATGCTTGTCCCTGTAATTTCGTATTTTGTAATCTTTAAATACATTCCAATGTACGGTCTTGTAATGGCCTTTAAGGACTACAACGTTTTTAAAGGTATATCAGGAAGCCAGTGGGTTGGTTTTGACATCTTTAGGAAAATCTTTTCTAATCAAAATTTTTGGAACAGTATAAGAAATACTTTTCTTTTAAATCTTTTGACTCTGGCAATAAGTTTTCCATTCACTATTATTGTGGCCCTTATGCTTAATGAAGTGGTAAGCGGAAAGTTTAAAAAAGTCATTCAGTCAATTCTATATCTTCCACATTTTATTTCATGGGTTGTAGTGGCAAGTATTGTTGTAAATCTCTTTTCTCAGAATGGAGGAACAATCAACCTGTTTTTATCCAAGATGGGGTTATCCTCAATTCCATTTTTATCTAACAATGGATGGTGGATTTTTACATATGTAATCAGTAATGTTTGGAAAGAAATAGGTTGGGGAACAATTATTTATCTGGCAGCCCTAACAGGGGTTGATGAAACATTATATGAGGCATCTTATTTGGATGGGGCAAGTAAGTTTCAAAGACTCATATATATTACCCTTCCTGCCATTAAATCAGTAATTGTGGTAATGCTCATTCTTCAAATTTCAAAAATGATGACCATTGGACTTGATGCGCCACTTTTAGTTGGAAATAAAAAAGTAATGGAAGTATCAGAGGTTATTAGTACTTATACATATCGAATGGGTATTGAGCAGGCAAAATATAGTGAATCTACGGCAATTGGACTATTCCAGTCAGTTGTAAATATTGTAATTCTGTTTTTTGCAGATAAGTTTGCAAAGTTTATAGGAGAAGAAGGAATTTTATAAGGCGAGGGTATTTTACATGAAAAATAAATTGAGTATTGGGCGAGTTTTAAATGGTGTTTTGTTGTTGGTGCTGACATTCGTATGCATTTATCCATTTTTAAATGTAATAGCTTATTCATTAAGTGGATACAATGCAGTATTAACAGGCAACGTTACGGTCTTACCAAAGGACTTTTGCTTGGATGCATATAGAGATATTTTAGCTAAAAAACAAATATGGCAGGCAATGAAAACTACAGTATTTGTTACTGTGATGGGAACAACTGTCAGTATGTTGCTTACTATTTTTGCAGCATACACGCTTTCAAGAAAAGACTTAGTGGGAAGAAAGTTTATTACAGGTATGATTCTTTTTACTATGTACTTTGGCGGTGGATTGCTTCCTACATTCTTGGTTGTAAAAAATGTAGGACTATACGATTCTCTTGGAGCTTTGTTTATTCCAAATGCAATCAATGTATTTAACTTTATTGTAATGAGAACATTTTTTAAGAGTCTTCCACCTTCACTTGAGGAGGCGGCAAGAATTGATGGGGCATCATATTTGCAGGTACTTGTAAAGATTATTTTGCCTTTGTCCCTTCCAATTATAGCTACAATCGGACTATTTTATGCAGTTGAATATTGGAACTCATACTTCAACGCACTTTTATATATAACAACACCTGAAAAGTACACACTTCAGCTTAGACTTAGATCTCTGCTTTTCGGAGGAGAATTAAATAGTACAGCAAACCTAGAGGGAGGAGGCAGTATGGTGCTGTCACAGTCTCTTAAGATGGCGACAGTAGCTGTGTCAACACTGCCTATTCTCGTGGTATATCCATGGCTCCAAAAGTATTTTGTAAAGGGAGTAATGGTAGGTTCTGTGAAGGGTTAATAGAGTTTTTTTACTGGCCAGTAAAGATATATAAATGTAAAGAAACATGGAGGGTAATATGAAAAAAAGATTTATTGCATTAGCAGCCACTGCTGCTATGGTAATGTCCACCTTTGTTGGATGTGGAGGAGGAACTGCTTCAGCTAGCAATGAAGGTGGTGGCGATTATAAAACCACATATGGAGACAAGCAATTTGACGATGTGACTATCACAGTTGAGTTGTTTGATAGAAGTAATGCGCCAGAGGGTTCTACTATTACAGACAATAAGTGGACCAATTATGTGAACCAGGAAATGAATAAGGTAGGAATCAATGTTGAGTTTGTTACTGTACCTCGAAGTGATGAGGTAACAAAGATGCAGACTATGGTAGGTTCTCAGACTGCACCGGATATTACAATTACTTACACATATCCATACGCAGAGGATTATTTTAATCTAGGTGGAACATGGGATTTATCTGAGTTTATCGATGGAGAGGATCAGGCTAGAAATCTAAAGGCCTATATTGGAAATGATTGTCTTGATATTGGACGAAATGGTGATGGACAGCTCTATGGTATTGTAGCTCGCCGAGCTACTACCGCAAAGACGAATTTCTTTATCAGAAAAGATTGGCTGGATGCTCTTGGAATGGAAGTGCCAACAACACCAGAGGAATTGCATGAGGTGCTTACAGCATTTGCAAAGGAAAATCCTGATGGAAGAAAAGATGTTGTTGCCGCTCATTTAGTACAAATGTGGAATATGCGTGCTGCATTTTCAACAAAAACTCAGGATGAGAATCAGTGGCAGGTAGCAGCTTCAGAAGACTGCATAATGGACTACTATGACCAGGATGGTATGAGAGAGTTCTACAAATACATGAACACTCTTTACAACGAGGGACTTTTGCACAAGGAATACTACACAATGACAACAGATGAAGATATGTTCAAGAGCTTATTCTGCTCAGGTGCCATTGGATTCTGTGAGTACAACGTAAATGGTAACGTTGACGTACTGCGAGGTGGATTACTTCAGACTCTAAAGGAAAATGATCCAAATGCAGATATCGTATCAATTGAGCCACTTAAAAATGTAAATACTGGACAGCAGAATAGTGCAGCCTATGCTACAGGTGGTCTCATTGCATTTTGTCCAAAAACAGCTTCCGCTGAAAAAGTCGAGGCTTGTATGACATATCTTGATTGGATGTGCTCAAAGGATGGCGGATATGTTTTATATCACGGCTTTGAAGGAGAACACTACGATTTAGTAGATGGTGTTCCTGTTGTAAAGGATTCTGATTACAACGCCAAGGACAAGGATTGGATTCGTACAGATTTATTCCTTACAGGAAATCAGGGTTATTTTGATACAGTAGATGCTTTTAATGCATGTACATCAAAGGAATGTCCAGGATATGAGGACTACGTAATTAATAACTATGAGAATGCTCTTAAAGGAAATATTCTTCCAGATAGTTATTACACAGCGCCATCAACATCTGAGTACATCACTGATTTAAAGATTGTTCAGGATGAGTATCAGGTTAAATGTATAACAGCTTCTCCTAGTGAGTTTGACAAAACATTTGATGAATATATGAGCAAGCTAGAGGATGCTGGCATCAAGACAGTTGTTGACGAGAGAATGGAGTACTTTGGAGTAACAAATTAGACTTCAAAAAACTATAGAATGTGAGGATTGATTGATGAATAGGAAAGACGGAATGAATTATGCACCAGTGGGAAAACCTAGACCAGTTGTAAAGGAAGGGGAATTTGTTATTGCAGCTATTGCACTTGAACACGGTCATATTTATGGAATGTGTAATGGGCTTATAGAAGCAGGAGCAACACTTAAGTGGGTGTACGACAGGGACCCTGAAAAAGTAAAAAATTTCTGCAACGCCTATCCAGGAGTAAAGGCTGCAAGCAGTGAGGAGGAGATATTATCTGACCCAGAAGTAAAGCTAGTATGCGGCGCAGCAGTTACAAGTATGCGATGTGCTCTTGGTCTAAGAGTAATGGCCGCAGGCAAGGATTATTTTACAGATAAAGCGCCTCTTACGTCCCTAGAACAGCTAGCACAAGCTAAGGAAATGGTAGAAAAAACTGGCAGAAAATATATGTGCTATTACGGCGAGCGACTTCATGTGGAGTCAGCAGTTTTTGCCGGCCAGTTGATAAAGGAAGGTGCCATTGGAAAACCTATTCATGTAGATGGATTTGGTCCTCACAGAGTTGGGGATGTGAAAGGACGTCCTGATTGGTTCTTTAAAAAAGAATATTATGGTGGAATTCTTTGCGACATTGGAAGTCATCAAATTGAGCAGTTCCTTTATTACTGCGATTGCAAAGATGCCACAGTTCAATACAGCCAGGTAGGTAACTACAATCATCCTGACCAGCCCGAGCTTGAGGATTTGGGAGAGGCTACTCTTCTTGGAGACAACGGTACAACTCAGCATTTTAGAGTGGATTGGTTTACCCCTGATGGTCTATCTACCTGGGGTGATGGACGAACTTTCATTATAGGAACAGAAGGATATATTGAGCTTCGTAAATACGTTAATATTGCAACCGACGAGGGCGCAGAACATGTTTATTTGGTAAATAAAGATGGTGAACAGCATTTTGCAGTGGAGGGCAAGGTTGGATTCCCATTCTTTGGTGAGTTGATATTGGATTGTATTAATCGCACTGAAAATGCTATGACTCAGGCCCATTGTTTCAAGGCTGCCGAGCTTTGCGTTAAGGCGGAATTACAAGCAGAAAGAGTATACGGATTGGAGAAGTAAAATGATAAAAGTTGCTATTGTAGGAACAGGTGGAATTAGTCATGCTCACATAAAAGGTCTACAAACATTTCCTGAGAGATGTGAGATAGTGGCTCTTTGTGATATAAAGCCTGAAAAAGCAGAAAAAATAAAAAAACAATATGGACTTGATTGTCCTGTATTTGACGATCATGAGAAGATGCTTGCATCTGGAATTCACATTGATTTAGTCCATGTGGCAACTCCTCCATTTTCTCATGCTGAGATTTCTATTAACGCAATGAATGCAGGCTGCAATGTACTTTGTGAAAAGCCAATGGCATCCTCACTTGAACAGTGTGATGCAATGCTTGAAGCGGAGAAGCGAAACGGAGTTGTTCTAGGACAGATTGCTCAGAATAGATTTACAAATCCATATTGGAAATTAAAGAAAGTGATTGATAGTAATAAAGCAGGAAAGATATGCTCAGTTCAAATCAATTCAAACTGGTGGAGAGGTCATAGCTACTACGATTTATGGTGGAGAGGCACATGGGAAAAGGAGTGCGGTGGACCTACTTTAAATCATGCAGTTCATCATATTGACCTTTTAAACTGGCTTGAGGGAGGACTGCCAAATCAGGTTACTTCCATCCTTTCAAATGTGATGCATGATAATTCTGAGGTAGAGGATATTTCAAAATCAATTATGGCATACGATGGTGGAAGCCTTGCAGATGTAACTGCATCCGTTGTTCATCACGGTGAGGAGCAAAGCATCATTGTCCAGTGTGCAGATGCTAAGCTTTCAGCTCCTTGGGACCCAAAAGCAGAGGTATCTATGGACAATGGATTTCCTATGGAAGAAAAGAATGAAAAGCTTTTAGCTGAGTTGAATCAGTATATGGATTCCATTCCTGATTTAAAATATGAAGGACACACAGGTGAGATTGATGATGTTTTAACGGCACTTGAAAATGGAAAGAGGCCGCTTATTACAGGCGTAGATGGCAAGCGTACTTTAGAGCTTATTACAGCCATTTACAAATCTGGATTTACAGGTATGAGAGTATCTTTGCCAATTCAAAAGATTGATGAATATTATCGTACCGGTGGAATCGAAAAACATGCTATTCATTTTTACGAAAAGACAGTATCTGCTGAGGAACTTTCAGAGGAAGATATAAAAATCAATAGTATATAAAAACGGGAGAGTAGGGGCGCTATGGAACAAATAGTGAATATTGGAGTTGTAGGAATAGGAAATATGGGTTCAGCCCATGGAATGAGTCTTTATAAAAATAAAGTCAAGGGATGTAAGCTGGTGGCGGTTTGCGATAGCGACGAAAAAAGGCTTCAGTGGGCGAAATCTAATCTAAAAGGTGTAAAGTGCTTTAATGACTATCATGAGCTAATCAATAGTGGGATAGTCAATGCAATTGTAGTTGCAACTCCTCATCCTATGCATCCTGTTATTGTGGAAGAGGCTTGTAAAAATGGGATTCATGTGCTGACTGAAAAGCCTGCAGGAGTGGACGTTAAGACAGTTACTCACATGAATCAGGTGGCAAAAGAGAGTGGAGTAGTTTTTTCTATTATGTATAATCAGAGAACTAATCCTCTATATAAAGAGCTTAGAAGAGTATTTAAAAATGGCGATTTAGGTAAGCTTGTTAGATTTAATTGGATAATTAATAACTGGTATCGGACAGATGCCTACTATGCATCTGGAGATTGGCGAGCTACCTGGGATGGAGAAGGTGGTGGCGTGCTGATGAATCAGTGCCCTCATAATCTTGATATTTGGCAGTGGATTACTGGTATGCCAATTAGGATAAGAGCCTTTTGTCACAAAGGATTATTTCATCCTATTGATGTGGAAGATTCTGCTGAAATTTTTGCAGAATATGAAAATGGAGCAATCGGAATTTTCCAAACTTCTACAGGAGAATATCCTGGCACAAACAGAATGGAAATATCGGGTACAAGAGGCAAGGCTGTTATCGAAAATGGAAAGCTTACCATCACTCTTTTAAAAGAAGATTTGATGGAGTACACAAAAAATTCTAAGGAATTTATGCCAAAGATTGATGTGGACGAAAGGACTATTATCCAAGAGGAACCAGAGAGTGCTCACATAGGCATTT
This sequence comes from Pseudobutyrivibrio sp. AR14, assembly GCF_900101325.1. Classification (NCBI taxonomy): domain Bacteria; kingdom Bacillati; phylum Bacillota; class Clostridia; order Lachnospirales; family Lachnospiraceae; genus Pseudobutyrivibrio; species Pseudobutyrivibrio sp. AR14. The sequence goes on along the minus strand of NZ_FMUY01000016.1, from coordinate 26,044 downwards.
TACAAAACTTTTCTAATGCCATAAGAAAAGGGGAGCCGCTAATATCACCAGGTGAAGAGGGAATATATGGACTTAGCTTGGCAAATGCCGCCTATTTATCCTGGTGGAAAAATGATTTTGTTAACTTACCACTTGATGAAGATGAATACTTGCATTTTCTCCAAAGTATAAAAAATAGCAATCATGAAAAACATATTAAAACATTATGTGAAGATGGTTCTTATGGCGAGTATTCCAATCGCTGGAAAGTGAAGTGGTAGTATATATAGCTAGTTATAAATCTGATTTATAACTAGCTATTATTTTTGACTATTGTTAAACCTATTGACTTAGTAGGTTATTAAAGATATAGTATCAACAACGAATCAGAAATAACAAGAAAGGAGCAAGACAACAATGAGACATATATTAAAATCTGAGAACTGTTGTTGTATGAATATGTGTATGTGTAGAATGCTATACTCCCAGGTTGTGAGTGCTGAAGGGTGCATGGCTTGTTGTCTTGCACCATGATGAACAAATTCGTATATACGAATTTCGAGCCACTGCTTGGGACCACCTAGGCGGTGGCTTTTTTGGTGCTATAGCCGCTGGAATGGCATAGGTGCGGCAGCACTGAAGTTGTTGGTTCGAATCCAACTAGCACCACTTATGGTTTACACAAAAGTAAAAGGAGAAAAAAATGGCAACATTAAAAGAGGTTAGTGAAAATCAACTGGCGCAAATCAAAGATTATATAGAGTCAATAAAATATGGCTCGGTAAATATAATCATCCAAGATGGAAAAATCATCCAAATTGACAAAAGTGAAAAGATAAGATTGTAGGACTTATCGAACTGACTAGAAAACTAGAGGTTCAAAGTTACGGTTCCATTAGCTGTGACTTTGGGCCTCTTTTTTATAAAACAAAAAAATGTAACAAGAAAAGGAGTAAAAAGAACATGGGAAAGTTATTCACATCAGAATCAGTAACAGAGGGACATCCAGACAAAATCGCAGATCAAATTTCTGATGCAATCCTTGATGAGCTACTTGCTCAGGATCCATATTCTAGAGTAGCTGCTGAGACAACAGTAGCAACAGGACTAGCACTTGTAGTTGGTGAAATTACTACAAAGGCATATGTGGATATAGCAAAGGTTGCAAAAGACACAATCAGAGAGATTGGTTATGTAAATAATGTAGATGGATACAACGCGGATTCAATTGCAGTACTTACATCAATTGATGAGCAGTCAGCAGATATTGCACTTGGAGTTGACAAGGCATTTGAATCAAAACAGGAAGGAGCGACAGAGGACTTTGGAACAGGCGCAGGAGATCAGGGAATTATCTTCGGATATGCAACAGATGAAACAGAAGAGTTTTTACCACCAGCCATTTCATTTGCTCACCGCCTTACTAGAAGGCTTACAGAAGTTCGAAAGAATGGAACACTTCCATACCTTAGACCAGATGGAAAGTCACAGGTAACAGTAGAATTTGCAGAGGATGGACAGACTGTAAAGAGAGTACATACCATTGTTATTTCAACACAGCATGCAGAGGATGTAACTCTTGAACAGATAAGAGCTGATATTATCGAGCATGTTATCAAGCCGGTAATTCCAGCAGAGTTATTGGACGAGGATACAATCTACTATGTAAATCCAACAGGTAGATTTGTAATCGGTGGTCCACAGGGAGACGCAGGTCTGACAGGACGAAAAATCATCGTGGATACCTATGGTGGCACAGGTCGTCACGGCGGCGGTGCTTTCTCAGGAAAGGATCCAACAAAGGTTGACCGTTCTGCAGCCTACGCAGCTCGCTGGGTAGCAAAAAATTTGGTAGCAGCAGGTGTGGCGAAGAGACTTGAGGTTGAGCTTGCATATGCCATTGGAGTAGCAAAGCCAGTATCTATTGCAGTAGATACATTTGGCACAGGAGTAATTGATGATGAGAAGATTGCCAGGATTATTGAAAAAGTATTTGACCTCAGACCAGCAGCAATCATTGATGCCCTTGATTTACGTAGGCCAATCTACAAGCAGACTGCAGCTTATGGCCACTTCGGAAGAACAGATGTTGACCTTCCTTGGGAGCATTTAGATAAGGTAGATGAGATTAAAAAATATTTTGATGACATCAAGGTAGACATCGCAGTTCAGTTTATTTCAGAAGCTAAGGAAGCTACAACAGTATAAGAATATAAGGAATTTTGGAGGATTTAAATAATGAGTAACGTAGGACGGAAGATTTTAGCATTAGGACTTGTTGCAGGACTTTCTCTTGTAGGAGTTGTTGGTTGCGGTAGTTCAGATGGAAATGGTGGAACAGCTAGTGTTGAAGGAAATGGTACAAATCAGACTGGTTCATCAAGTGAGTTAAACGCAGCAACACATCTTAATATTGCTACACAGCCAGCACCAGCATATTTACCAATTCAGGTAGCTTGGGATAATGGCTGGGTTGAAGAGGCTCTTAAAGAGGCAGGCTATACAGATATTGAAGTAACATTTACAGAATTTGAATCAGGTCCACCTGAGAATGAGTCATTCGCAGCTGGTCAGCAGGACGTTGGTGTAATGGGAAATGTTCCATCAATTCTTGGAAAGGCCGCAGGCCAGGATAGAGTATACCTTGGTATTTCTGAAAATGGCGAGAAGACAGAGGCAGTCATTGTACCAGCTGATTCAGATATTAAATCTGTAGCAGATTTAAAGGGAAAGAAGGTTGGACTTGTAGTTGGTTCTATTTGCGAGAATCTTTTATACAACCTCCTGAAGGAAGAGGGACTTTCAATTGAAGATGTAGAGCTCATTAATTTAGCTACTAGTGAGCAGCAGGCAGCTCTTGATGCTAAGCAGGTAGATGCTGTTGCAACATGGCAGCCAACAATCGCAAAGCTTACAGCAGATGGAAAAAATGTAATTCTTGCAGATGGTTCAAATGGAGTCTTCCTTGCTGAAAACACAATCTTTGGTAACAGAGAGTATGTAGAACAGAATCCTGAAATTGTTCAGATTTTTATTCAGCAGTATGCACGTGCAGCTTACGAAGTTGTTAACAACAAAGAAGAGTATGCAAAGAAGTATGCTGATAAATACGGACTTACTGAAGAGTTATTATACGAGGCACTTAAGGATGCTAATCTTCCTATCGTTATTACAGAAACAGATATTAATGACTTACAGGGAACAGCAGATTTCTTATACGAGACAGGCAAAGCAAGTGTACAGGTAAATGTTAAGGAAAACGTTATTGATACATTTGTAAATGATGAAACAGTTAAGGCTTATTTAAACGGGGAAAAATAAAATGGCGAAGAAGGCTTTAGTAACAGGCGGAACAAAAGGCATTGGCTTATCAACAGCAGTAAAGCTAAAAGAAATTGGATTTGATGTAACTGTTGTTGGAAGAGATTTTTCAAATTTTGATATCGAGGGAGTTAAAACTATTAGTTTTGATTTAAGCAATGTTAATGAGATTCCTTCTCTAGTAGAAGAAGTTGGTGACATTGATGTTCTTGTAAACAATGCAGGTATAGGCATCAGAAAAGACTATGATGCCTATCCTGATGAGGATATTGAAAAGATAGTTAATGTAAATCTAAAGACTCCAGTAGAATTAATAACTTTATTTGCACCATCTCTTAAAAAGAGAAACGGACGTGTTGTAAATGTAGCATCACAGGCTGCACAAGTTGGCCACAGAGATATCTGGTATGGCATTACAAAAGCAGGACTTATAAATGCAACAAAGAGCTTTGCTGGTCTTTTGGGACCAGATGGTGTGCAGGTAAATGCAGTAGCTCCAGGACCTGTAGAGACAACAATGATAGCCGGTTCAAAATATGCAGACAGATATGAAAGCATTAAGAATAGAACTATTCTTGGAAGAATAGCAAAGGCTGATGAGATAGCAGATACAATTGTTTGGCTGGCAACAGATGCTCCGGTATATCTTAATGGTGAGACAATTGATTTAAATAATGGAGCACAGAGAGTGAAGTAAGAGGAGAATTTAGATGAGTTACACATATGAACAGTTATTAGAATCTATCCGGTTAAAGAATGAAATTCAAGTAGAAGGACTTAATTTTGATCCACACATTTTTGATGATTCCGGTGTAGGAAATGATGTTGCTGAAAGAGTAAATGCATTATTTACATGTGATAGACATGCACATAAAAAGATTGAATTTCCTGCATTATTTTATCTACCTGTTGGAAACTTCAGAGTGCATATTAGATGGAACTTAGGAAGCCATTTCGTACTTGTTAAGGAAGACGGAGTATTCAATATTGTAAAAGATGGCAAGAGAGTAGTTGAGAACATTAGATTTGCAAAGAGAGCAGATTATTATTCAAAGAAGACATCTGATGGCGCAGATATGAGAACTATCGCTCAGGATTACGGTTATGGAAATATTTTTATCGTATATTCAAATGAGTGTTGCTTAAAGGAAAAAGGCCAGGATTGCTTGTTCTGTAACATCAATGCAACAAAGGATTTGTATGGTGAAGATCAGAATATCAACTGGAAGAATGTTAATGAAATTGCAGAGACAGTTCAGGAATGCTATGGCAATGGATACAATCATTTAACTGTCAGTGGTGGTTTTGTACCAGAAAGACGTGAAGTTGATTACTATGCTGATATTGCGGAGACTATTCAGGACAAGCTTGGAGTTGAGGATTTCAATGGTACTGCTTGCGTAGGTGCTCCTGAAGATTTATCTGTTATTGAAAAATACAAAGAGGCGGGATTTAGTTCAATTGCTACTAATATCGAAATCTGGGATGAGAAGATGTTTGAGGTAATTTGCCCAGGCAAGTCACAGATGTGCGGTGGTAGAAAGAACTGGATTGCAACACTTGATAGAGAGCTTGAGGTGTTTGGAAAATTCCATGTCCGTTCTACACTTGTATCTGGAATCGAGCCAAAGGAGTCATTAATCGAAGGTATTGATACTTTGGTTTCAAAAGGAATTTGCGCTCTGCCTAGTCAGTGGTATGTAAACGTTGGCTCAGCCCTTGAAGGTCACAGAACTCCAGATCCAGATTGGCACTGGGATGTATTCGAGAAGACAAAGGCAATTTATCAGAGAAATGGATTAGATTTCTGGACACTTAGAAATGCTACAGCGGAACCAGATACAGTTATTCATGATTTGCTTAGATTAGATGAAGGGATTGAGTTAGTTGAGTAAGAGAAAAACATGGAATGAAACATTTTTAGGCTCTACTTTTGAAGGGTTTTTACCAATAGTTGTTATAGCTTTTTTCTGGTTCTACATTACAGGAAAAGGAGAAGTTAATACAGTTGTGCTTCCTACACCAGCAATGGTGTGGAACACACTGACAACAAAGGTTTTAAATGGAACTCTTTTTTCTGAATTATTGGTAAGTATCGTAAGAGTATTACAGGGATATTTCTTAGCAGCCTTTTTTGGAATAGGACTTGGAATTTTGGTTGGTCTTTCAAAAAATATGCAGAAACTAACAGAAATAATCATCCAAGTTCTTAGACCTATTCCTCCTATTGCATGGATTCCACTTGTAATTTTGTGGATGGGAATTGGTGAAGGCTCAAAGGTCTTTTTAATATTCTTAGGAGGCTTCTTCACAAACCTAATAAATGTTAGTGAGGGAATATATTACACAGATAGCAAGATACTTGAGGTAGCAAAAGTACTTGAAACTCCAAAGTGGAAGGTTGTAACACAGGTAATAATTCCTGCAGCTCTTCCTAGTATATTTACAGGACTTAGAGTATCACTTGGAAGTTGTTGGAGCTGTGTAGTTGCAGCTGAGCTTGTTGCATCAACAAGTGGAATTGGATACATGATATCAAATGCTAGAAACTATGGTCAGATGGATACAGTAATTGTTGGAATGTTGGCCATCGGTGTAGTTGGAAAACTTATGGATGTGCTCCTAAAGTGGATTGAAAGTAAAGCTTTGGCATGGAATGTGTCATAGATGAGGTGTAAACATGGCTTTAAATACTAATGAAGTAATAATAGATATTGAAAATCTCAACAAATCATTTGAACTTGAAAATTCAAATAAGCTTCAGGTTTTAGATGATATAAGCTTTTCTGTAAAAAAAGGAGAGTTCATCTGTATTGTAGGTGGTAGTGGATGCGGTAAAAGCACACTCCTTAGAACTATAGCAGGTCTTGATCTAGAGCATGAAGGTAAGCTTTTAGTCAAGGACAATGAAATTACAGGACCTTCTAAATCAAGAGGCTTAGTATTCCAGGAAGCAAGATTATTTCCATGGATGACAGTTGAGCAAAATGTTTTGTTTGCCCTTGATAGTGGCACAAAGGAAGAAAAGCTAAAGAGGGTAAAAGAAGTTCTAGAGCTGGTTCATCTTTCTGATTTTGCCAATTCTTATCCAAAGGAATTGTCAGGAGGTATGGCACAGAGAGCTAATATCGCAAGAGCTTTAGTAGATAATCCACCTGTTTTGCTTTTGGATGAGCCATTTGGAGCACTTGATGCATTTACAAAGATTCAGCTTCAGGATGAGTTGCTTTCAATCAAGGAAAAAGAAGGAACTACCATGATAATGGTAACTCATGATATTGAAGAAGCAGTGTATTTGGCAGATAAAGTAATTGTTCTCTCAGAGAGACCTGGAAAGATAAAAGAAATAGTAGAGGTAGATTTACCTAGACCTAGAAGTAGAAACGAGTTCTATTTTGTAAAGAAGAAAAAGAAAATTTTTGATTATTTCTTTGAGGATAAGGAAATAGTTGAGGATTACGTTATTTAGAAAGGAAATAAGACATGGCAGAGAAAATTGGCAAGCATATAGCTATATATGGAAAAGGCGGAATTGGAAAATCAACAACAACATCAAATATCAGTGCTGCACTTGCAGAGGCTGGTTATAGAGTAATCCAAATTGGATGTGATCCAAAGAGTGATTCAACAAATACTCTTCGTGGAAATAACTACCTTCCAACAGTTCTTGATAGCCTTAGAGAAGGTAATAAAATCCACCTTGATGATATTTCAGTAAAGGGATTCGGTGGAGTGCTTTGTATTGAGTCAGGCGGTCCAGTACCAGGTGTTGGATGTGCAGGTCGTGGTATTAACGCAGCTGTTAACCTTCTTCAGGAGCTTAATCTTTTTGAAGAGTTCAAGCCTGACTACGTACTTTATGATGTACTTGGCGACGTTGTTTGCGGTGGTTTTGCTGTTCCTATCCGTGATGGAATTACAGATAGAGCTTATGTTGTATCTTCATCTGATTTTATGGCTTTATATGCAGCTAACAATCTTTTCAAAGCCATTAACAAATATGCGCCAACAGGTGGAGCAAAGCTTGGTGGCGTTATTGCAAACAGCATGAAGCCTGGATATCACAGAGAAATCGTTGAGGACTTTGTTGCAAAGACTGGCACAAGCATTGCAGGTTATGTAAATCGTTCAATCGATGTACAGCAGTCAGAACTTTACGGTAAGACAGTTATTGAGGCAAAGCCAAACAGCGCTCAGGCAGATATTTATAGAAACTTAGCAAAATATATTGCAGAGAATGAGAATCTTGTTGTACCTAATCCACTCGGCTCATCAGAGCTAAGAGATTGGGCAAGAAGCTGGGGAGACCGTATATACGATATTGAAAATGGTGTTGTTGGAGTTGCAGAGGCAATCTAACAGGAAAGAGGAAATAGTATGAGTTTTTTAGATGAAAGAAAAGCCCTTACAAGGGAAAAGAGACTCAGTGCCCTCAGTCATTTTCATGGAACGTTAGAAGGTCTTATTGATGAGACATCTGGCACAGAGATTAAGCAAAGAGTTAGAACTCTTTCTCAAATTCATGTAGATGAAACCATATATGCCTTTAATGTTTTATCAAAGATTGAGGATGCTGCAATTATAGTAAATGGCTCTGTTGGATGTGGAAATCTTGGCCTTTCTCATGCAGATGAAGGCTTTGGCTGGTACAGTACTAGCTTAGTGGAAAGAGATACTATCCTAGGCGGAGATGACAAGCTTAGAGAAGCTGTTCTTAGAGCTAATGAAGAGAAGCACCCAAAAGCTATCTTCATTATTGGAACTCCTGTTGTAGCTATTAATAATGATGATATTAATTCTGTAATTTTAGAGCTTGAGGATGAGGTTGGAGTACCAATCATTAGCATCTATACAGATGGATTTAAGTCCAAAACTCCAGTTACAGGATACGATATTGTAACTCATAGCTTACTTAAATACCTTGTAGATAAGGCACCAGAGGAAAAGGAAGACTTCATTAACGTAGTATCTTTTTCAGAGAGTGTTGAGGATTTAGGTGCAGTAGTAGAAAGTCTTAAGGAATTGAAAATTGACTATCATATCATTCCAAGCTTTTCTTCAATTGATGATATTAAGGCTGCATCAAGAGCTAAGGCTACGGTGGTACTTAATCCAGAGGAAGGAGAGTATCTGGCTAAGGAGTTAGAGGAAGTATTTGATGTTCCATACATTGTAAGCGAAGCACCTATAGGTTTTAGAGGTACAAAAAACTTCTTATTAAAGCTTGCAGCATTTTTAGGAATAGAGGATAAGGCCATTGAATATGTAGACGAAGTTGAGGCAGAGCTTACAAAAAGTCTTTCTAAGGATGCTTTAGATGGAAAGAACATTTTCGTGGATGCTTCATTTAGCAAAATTCCAGCCTTAACAAGATTCTTCAAGTATCTTGGTGGAACAGTGGTAGGTATTGGTTCACCATTTATTGATTTGGAAAATAAAAAGCAGCTTTCAAAGCTTGATTTCCTATCAAAGGGTACAACAGTTGTAATCGGTAATGGTCAATATTTTGAAAAGGCCAATGCACTTACTAAGACTGAGACAGATATATATATTAGTGAATTCGAAGGCAGCTCATTTGCTGCTGATGAAGGAGTAGCAGTAGTAGCTACAAAAAATATAGCCACATTTGGCTTTAAGGGTGTTCAGGTATTACATGATACCATTTTAAAAGCCCTTAGATTTTCTGAAGTTGCAGCCTTAAATGAAAGCAGATATAAGGCAACATGGAAGAAAAAATCCGGTAACTGGTATGTAAAGCAGGAGGTAAGCTAGTATGTCAAGTGTTATAAAAAATCCAAGAAATGGCTGTGCACTCCATGGTGCTTTACAGACAGTCCAGGAAATAAAAGGAGTAGTTCCGGTTGTTCACGCTAATGCAGGTTGTGGTGTAATTAATTATTTGGCAAATTCAAATGCATCAGGTGGTAACTCAAAGTTTTCAGGATATTCTATCCCAGGAACAGCAGCTCAGGAGCGACATGTTATTTTTGGAGGAGCATCTAGACTTAGAGAACAAATCAAAAATACTATCAAGGTTGTTAGCGGTGATTTGTATGTTATTTTAAATAGCTGTGAGTCTGCTATGGTAGGTGATGATGTAGATGCTATGACTAGAGAAATTGTTGAGCAGGGTGAGCCTGTTGTAGACACTCTTGTAGCTGGATTTAATGGCGGTACACATTTTGGATACGAGCATGTACTTGCGGACATTTTTAAGTCGATTGATCAGGTAAAGCATACAGATGCTGTTAAAAATCCTAAGCTTGTAAATGTTTTTGGAATCATTCCAGGCAAGGATCCATACTGGCAAGGAAATCTTGATGAGATTCAGAGAATTCTTGAAGGTTTTGGACTTGAAGCTAATTTGATTTTTGGAGCAAATGGAGATGCAGCTGATTTAGGTAATGCTAAAAATGCAGCTATTTCAATTGTATTTTCAAGATGGGGTGAGCTTCCAGCAAAAGTTTTAAATGAAAAGTATGACATTCCAGTACTTTTAAGACCTTCTTTACCAGTAGGTGTAGAAGATATTAAGGATTTAGCCAAAGCTCTTATTGGCAAGTTATCTTTGGAAGAGGATAAGATTCAGTCCTTTATAGAAAAGGAAGAATCCTATGAGAAGAATCTCTTATATAGAGTAAGAGATGAAATTATAGAAAATGGTCTTTCTAAAAAGGCTATCATCGTAGGAGATGAAGAGCAGGCAATTAGAATAGGCCGGTTCCTTAAGAACCAGGTAGGGGTAGAAATTGTAGGAACTATTCTTACAGATGCCCTTAAAAAAGACGAAGAGCATGAGACTGACAATGAAGAGATTTTAAAGAGCTTTTCAAACAATGTATATAAGTCAGTTGATCAAAAAGAGATAAATGACATCATTAGAGGCAGCAGACCAGAAGTTATCTTTGGAAGCTCTCTTGAAAAAGAAATTGCAAACAAGCTTAATATTCCACTAGTGGAAGCATCATATCCAATTTTCAACAAGCTTATTATTGGTAAGTCCAATGCAGGTGTTAGAGGCTTAGTATCTATTATTGAAGAATACTTTACAGTTGTAAGAGATTTTGAATATGAGAGAAAGCTTGAAATCCAAAAGTCTTTAAAGAATCTTAACAAAGAAATCTGGTACGAGAAAGGAGACGGTTATGGCAGAGTCAAAAGCAATAAAGGATTATATATACGAAAACAAGAGCTTGGTATTAGCAACGGTTGATGAGGCAGGTAACCCTCAGATTCGCCACATAGGTGGTTATACAATTGATGGAAAAGATATTCTTTTTTCTACAGGCAAGGATACTGATAAGACTAGAGAAATTGCTAACAACAATAATGTAGCTCTTCTTTTCCAGCACGAGGGCCAGCAGGAGCTTAAGAATGTAACCTTATACGGAAAGGCAAGAAAGCTTGATGAGGAGGAAACAAAAAAGGCTGTTGACCTTATTAAAATAAGAAGACCTCAGCTTAGATACACTCCAGAGGCAAATATTATCTATAGAGTTGAAAGCGAGTCTGTAAAGGTTCTTGATTTCTCAAAGGAAGATAAACAGGTTGTATTTCCAGCAAGTGAGTTGGCGTAGGTAAGATATGAAAAATGTATTGGTAGTCAGTGCTTTGCCCCAGGAGACAGAGTACATCGAGGAATATTTAAAAGATAAAAACGACTGGATTAAGCAGAAGGATGGAGACTTCGTAAATATGATTAAAGATATCCACCTTTATGTAAAGGTCCTTGGAGTAGGCAAAGTAAATGCTGCCTTTCAGACAGCCGATGCCATTAGGGATACCAATCCTGATTTAATTGTAAATGTAGGAGTGGCAGGTGGATTGGCTGATGATTTAAAAAGGGGGTCTGTGGCAATTGGAACAGATTATGTTCAAGTTGATATGAAGACACTTTTGCCAGAAAACAGTCCTGTAATTGATTCTACACCAGAGCATATTCTTGATGGAATATTAGAGGTGGCAAAGGCTAATAATATTAGCTACAGGGCTGGCAGAATTGCCACAGGAGATTTTGTTTTATACGAAAGAAAAAAAAGAAGGGCAATAAAAAGGGAGTTTAATCCAATTGCCTTTGATATGGAAACTGCGGCTGTAGCCCAGGTAGCAACAGCAAAGAAAATCGATTTTGTTGGCATCAGAAGTTTTTCTGATATGGCAAACAAGAAAACAATAGGATTACTCAGTAAAAAAGATAAGGTAAATGAAGCTGAAAAGAAACTGAGAGAAGTGGTATTTAAGATACCTGCAAAGTTAATAATAGATTATTTGGAAACGAATAAATAAAAACGACTGACTAGACAACTAGAGGCCTTCAACAAGGCATCTAGTTGTTTTTTCTTACATAGGGAGAAATATATGAAAACTTATTTGAAATTGTCATGCGGAGGTATAAGCCGGTGTTGTCCCCTTATTAAATGAATAAATAAAGATAAAAGGAGAACAAGATGAGAAAGATAACAAGTTTATTACTAGCAACAGCACTTTCATTTTCGCTTGTTGCATGCGGCGATAATACTTCACAGAAGGAAGCAGAGATTAACCAGGTGGCTGGAATTGATGCCTCAGATAATGTACTAAAAATTGGACGTCAACCGGGAGACGTGGTAACAACAATTGCTCTTGAAAAAGGATTCTTTGAAGAGGAAGGCCTTGATGTTGAGGTAAGTGTATTTAGTTATGGACCTCCAATTGTAGAGGCTCTTACATCAGGAGATTTGGATGTTGGACTTTTAGGAGATCAGCCAGCATTTTCAGCTATTTCAAATGGGGTTGGAATTGAGATATTCTCAGCAGTAGGTTCATCAAATCAGAGACATGGACTTATAGCTCGTGATGATTCTGGCATTGAGTCACTTGAGGATTTAAAGGGTAAAAAGGTTGCAGTACCAGTTGGTTCAAATGCACAGCCTTTACTTTATATTTATCTTGAGTCTGCAGGACTTACAGACAGCGACGTTGAGATTGTAAATTTAGGTGTTGTAGATGCTGAGACAAGTATTATTGCAGGAGACATTGATGCAGCTGTAGTTTACGAGCCACACTTTACAAGTGTTGCTACAGAGGAAAATGGAGTCCATGTAGTTACAGATGCTGAGGGCTACAAAGACTATGTAACCTTAGAGGTTCTTAGAACAGATTATGCTAAGGAAAATCCTGAGCAGATTGCAAAGCTTCTTAGAGCATGGAACAAGGCCATTGAATGGGCAAATGAAAATCAGGAAGAGGCAGCACAGATTGTATATGATGCAGATGGAGTAGATAAAGAAACTACACTTAAATATTTCGAAACAACAGAAGTACATCTTGATTTAACTGAATCAGATGTAAAGGCAATTGTAGCTGGTGAAGAGCAATCATATAAGTATGGCTTAATCGAAAATGATTTTGATGTAAATGATTATATTAATTATGAATATCTAGAGTTAGCAGGCTTGCGTTAGGAGTGAAAAATGAAAGATTCAAGAATAAAAGACATATTAAGTTCATTTTTACTTGCAATCTGGATTCCCATAATTCTAGTGGTATTTTGGGCTATAGGCACCAATACTAATTTTCTAAGCAATTCAATTTTTCCAACGCCTCAAAAGCTTTTTGGGGCTTGGAAGGAAATGATACTTAATGGAAAATATTTAACCCATGTTCTTTCAAGTTTTGGCCGTGTAATAAAGGGCTTTTTCATTGGAAGTTTTCTAGGTATATCTCTTGGAATAATTATTGGCTTATTTGCAGCGGCAAAGAAATCAACGGTTGCTCTTATAGGTATGCTTAGACCGATTCCAGCTATTGCACTTATTCCACTTTTTATTTTGTCACTTGGAATTGGTGAGACATCAAAGGTTGCGGTTATCGTGCTTGGCAGCTTCTGGCCAATACTTATAAATACCATAGCTGGACTTTCTACAACAGATCCTAAGCTGCTTGAAGTTGGAACAATATTTGATAAATCAAGAAGACAGGTGCTTTTTAAAATCATTTTCCCTTCTGCTGCACCATATATTTTTACTGGACTTAGACTTGGAGTAAGTAGCTCCTGGACTTGCGTAGTGGCAGCAGAGATGATTGCAGCTTCATCTGGTATTGGTTATTTGATTTCATATGGTCGAGAAATGGCTCAGCCAGCCACATTATTTATTGGAGTTTTCTCCATGGGAATTTACGGACTTATAATTGAACTTTTGGTAATCAATTTGCAAAAGAAAGCAATTTATTGGGTACCAAGCTCAAAGTAATAGGAGGACATTATGAGTATTGAAATAAGAAATGTAAAAAAAGTGTTTCCTATAAAGAATTCCAGTATTGAAGTACTTAAAAATGTAGATTTAAAAATCGCTGATGGTGAAATAATAACTATTGTAGGGGGAAGCGGTTGTGGAAAAAGTACCTTGCTTAGAATTATCTCAGGCCTGGATACAGCTACAGACGGGGAGGTAGTAATCGACGGTAAACAGGTAGATGGTTCTTCAAAGAAAGATATCGGAGTTGTCTTTCAGGAGCCAAGACTTTTTCCATGGAGCACAGTAGAAAAAAATATAGAGTTTGGAATCACAGATAAACTTAGCAAGGAAGAGAAAAAGGAAAGGGTTAAGTATTACATTGATTTGGTAGGCCTTACAGGATTTGAAAAAGCTCTACCTCATCAATTATCAGGTGGTATGCAACAGCGAGTTAATATTGCTCGCTCCCTTATTAATGAACCTAAGGCTCTTCTTTTGGATGAACCATTTGGTGCACTTGATGCGTTTACTAAAATTAACTTGCAAAATGAAGTTCTAAAAATCTGGGAGAAAAAGAAAACAACACTAATCATAGTAACTCACGATATTGATGAGGCAGTTTATATGGGAAATAGGGTTGTTGTTATGTCTAGCAAGCCAGGTGTTGTAAAGAAGGTAATTCCAGTTGAACTTCCTCGAAAGAGAAATAGAACAGGTACTGATTTTGCATATATCAGAAGACAGGTATTTGCAGAATTCTTTGAGGAGACAGAAGAGTTAGCAGAGTATGTAATTTAAGACGGAGGATAGTAATGGCAGAGAAAAATATAGAGCTGGATAAAGAGCTACTTGCAGAGATTCAGTTGAAAAATGAATTGCAGGTTTATGGAATTAATTTTCCGCCTGATATTTTTAAAGACCTTGAGCTAGGAACAAAGTATAAGGAACAGGTAAATGTACTGTTCTCTGGTGATAGACATGCACATGTGGCATATAACTTCCCAGTTTGTGTAATCACACCAAAGGGCGGATATCAAATACGGGTGGTATGGGACAAGAGCAGCCCATATACACTTAAGTATGAAGATGGAAGATTCTTTATTGAATATCAGGGAGCTATTGTTCTAGATAATCTAAGCTTTGCTAAGAGAGCTAAGTATTACGACAAGAAGACATCTGATGGCACACTTATGAAGACTGTTGCTGTTGACTATGGTTATGGTCACATGTTTGTTTCATATAGCAATGAATGCTTCCTTAAGGATAAGGGGCTTGATTGCCTTTTCTGCAATATCAATGCTACAAAGGCACTCTATGGTGACCGTGATCATGTTTCATGGAAGACACCAAAGCAGATTGCCGAGACTATTGCCGAAGGCTACAAAGAAGGCTTCAATAAGATGACTGTCAGCGGTGGATTTATTCCAGAGCGTCGTGAGGTAGAGTACTACATCGATGTGGCAGAGGCAATTCAGGAAGCTACTGGATTAGAGGACTTTAATGGAACAGCCTGCGTAGGTGCAACAAAGGATTTTTCTGTTTTTGAAAACTATAAACAGGCAGGATTTAGGACAATTGCCAGCAACATCGAAATATGGAATCCTAAGATGTTTGATGTAATTTGCCCAGGTAAGACAGAGTACTGCGGTGGTAGAGAAAACTGGATTAAAGCACTTTTATATGAGGTAGACGTATTTGGTAAATTCAATGTTCGTTCTACTATGGTATCTGGTATTGAGCCAAAGCAGGATACATTAGAAGGATTACAGTATCTTGTTGAGCATGGAATTGTTGCTCTTCCAAGCCAGTGGAATCCTAACTGTGGTTCTGCACTTGAGGGTCATAGAACACCTAATGCTGAGTGGCACTGGGATGTTTTCGAGAAGGCAGTTGCTCTTTATAGAAATAATGGACTTACATGGCAGCAGTTTGCAGATGCTACAGCGGGCAGTGATTCTGTTGCTCATGACTTATTTAGATTATATGAGGGAATTCCTACAAGTGAGATTGTAACAGGTACAAATCGCATAATAACAGCAGAAGAGTTTATCGATGAGGCTTTAGCTGTTTAATAGAGGAAAAACTATGATATCTGATATGACAAAGGGAGATACGTATAAAGTATTATTTAAATTTTCCTTGTATATAGCTGCTGGAAATATGCTCCAGCAGCTATATAATTTGGCTGATATTTATATACTTGGACGTTATGCCGGAGTGAATGCTATGGCAGCTGTAGGTGCAGCTAGTAATTCGGTTGTACTACTGATTAATATAGCTGTTGGACTGAATATGGGTACTAACGTAGTTATAGCAACATCCTTTGGCAAAAAGAATATACAGCAAGTAAGAAATGGAATAAAAACGGGAATTCTCATAGCCACAGTCATTGGCGTAGCATTTGCAATTTTAGGAATTATATTTTCAAAATGGATACTGCTTGTAACTAATACACCAATAGAACTTATTAAAGATGCAAATACGTATTTACGTATTTATTTTTGTGGTTTGATATTTCTCTTTTTATTTAACATCATCATAGCTATTTCTCAGGCTCTTGGAGATTCAAAGACTACATTTTGTTCGTTAATTCTCTCAACATTAATAAATATTTTTTTAGATGTTTACCTGATTAAATATCGTGGACTTGGAATTAAAGGGGCCGCTATAGCTACAGTTATTGCTGAGACCTTGTGTTTTTTATTTGGTGTTGTGATGCTTTTTAAGCTTCTAAGACAAATCAAGGGAAACCAGGTCTATAAATATGATTTTAATGAGCAGGAGAAGATAATTAATGAAAGCATTCCTGCTGTTTTGCAAAGAAGTGTTATTGCCATTGGAGTAACACTAATGCAATCACTTATAAATAGTTACGGAGTAAATATTATGGCAGGATACACAGCTGCCACAAAGTTGTTTGGTCTAGTATCTTTGCCAGTAATGGATATAGGAAACGCCGTAACTACATTTACTGCTCAAAATATAGGAGCAAACGAGAAAAATAGAGTAAAGGAAGGAATACTGGCAGCTATTGTTTTAGATATCTGTTTTTCAATTTTCATCCTGGTACTGGTCTTTGGATTTGGAAGACAGATTATAACTTTCTTTATATCAAATGATAGCAATGTGGAGGCTATAGGATTCGGGCTTAGATATATACGAATCACATGTGTATTTCAGATAATTCAGGGAATACTTCAGGTGTATAACGGAGTTATTAGAGGCGCCTCTGATGTAAAAGGCTTTATGGGAAGCTTTACCTTAAATCTTTTTGCTAGAGTTTCATGCGGATACGCCTTGGCTTATTTCCTTGGATTAAGATATATACCTTATGCTTGGCCAGTAGGCTGGGCGGTTGGGCTGGCAACTGGCTATTTGAGATATGCCAAATTATCTCAAAATGCCAGAAACCCAATTATTGAAAGCAAGATAATAGATGAAAGGAGCTAAAAATGAGTTCGACTCGAAATGATTGGAGCGGGCAAGGAAAGCTCATAGATATATTCGAAAAGAAAAAAGTGGATAGATTGTCAAATAACACAGTTTTAGGAATTGATATTGGTTCAAGGCAATCAAAGGCCGCTTTGCTTCATGATAATCAGTTATATACTGCACTTGTACCTACAGGTTTTTTTATGCAGGAAACTGCTGATGAACTTATTCAAACATTAATAGATAAAAGCGGGATAAATAGATCTGATATTAAGTATATTGTCAGTACAGGATATGGAAGAATCGCTCTTAAATATGATGACATACCAAATCGTATAGTGACAGAAATCGCCTGTCATGGTATGGGAGCATATTATTTAGGAAATGACATTAAAACTGTAATCGATATAGGCGGACAGGATTCTAAGGCTATTAAAATAGATTCTCAGACAGGAAAAGTATTGGATTTTGCAATGAATGACAAGTGCGCCGCCGGCACAGGACGTTTTCTTGAGAGAATTGCCAATGTACTAGGACTTGATATTAATAATATTGGTCCAGAGTCTTTAAAGTCAGATGATGCAATGGATGTCAGTGCCCAGTGTATCGTATTTGCGGAATCAGAGGTGGTATCTGAGAGGGCAAAAGGCAGAGAGGTTAGTGATATCGCTTATGGAATCCATAAATCAGTGGCAAGACGAGTTCATTCTCTCTTAAGTAGGGTTGGCATAGAAAAAAATGTACTTTTTACAGGTGGTGTTTCGAAAAATGTAGGTATAAAAAGAGCCTTTGAGGAACTCCTTGGATTTGAAATATCACAAAGTAGTATTGATACCGTATATGCGGGAGCTATAGGTGCTGCTGTATATGCTGATGAGTATGCTTTAGAAAGTGATTTTGATAAAAATGCGGAAGGTAACTCATTTAAGCTTAATATTTCTTCAATTGAAAACGCAGTAGAGTATCAGAAGGAGCTCATAGTAAAAAAGGATACAGGAAAGAAAAAGACTGTAGCCTATACCTGTGCTTACGTGCCAATTGAAATTTTAGCATCAGCTAATGTTGCCCACTATAGAATTATGCATGCAGGTAATCAGGATGAGATTATGGCTGGCGAGTCTTTAACTCAGAGTGTTTTTTGTGATTTAACAAAAAGTGTTTTGGGAAGCTTTATTACTGAAAAGCCAATTGCTGCTGCTCTTGATCACGTATATACGTTTTTTACCTGCGACTGTATGAGAAAAACAATTGAGGCGGTAAATAGTAATTACGTGCCAGCTACAATTTACAACATGCCTCGCCTTTTAAAAGATGAAAGCCAGGAAGAGTACTATATAACAGAGATTGAGGCTTTCAAGAAGGACTTAGAGGAGCTTACAGGAGAAAAGATAGAGGATGCCACTATAAGCAAAAATATAGCTCTCTACAATGAGGCTAGAAGATTACTTAGAGAAATCTCTGAGTACAGAATTAAAGGGACTCCTCTTTTGACTGGTAGCCAATTTCAGACTATCGCACACAGCTTTTTCTATTTGCCGGTAGATGTTTTGATAAATGAATTACAAAAGATTTTAGACCAGCTTGAAAACGCATATGACAAAGGAAAAAGTCATAGGCCACGTATTCTTTTAGCAGGTGGAATTCTTGCCGATGGAGATAACAAATTAACATCCATTATAGAGAATCTAGAAGCTGATATTGTGGCAGAGGATAACTGTGCGGGACTTAGACCATTTACCCGAGATATTCCAAATACTGGAGACTGGAAAAAGGATATTGCCAGAGGATATAGAGGTCAGGCTCCTTGTGCCAGAATGAAGCCACTTGATAATGTAATCGAAGCTTCTGTAGAGCTAGCTAAGAAATACAAGGTGGATGGAGCAGTATTTTATTATCTTAAGTTCTGCCCAACCTACAGTATGTTTATTAAGAAATATACAGAAGCCCTTCAGGCTATTAATGTGCCTGTACTTGTTGTTACAAGTGATTATTCTAAGGGGGATGAGGGCCAGATAAAGATTAGAGCAGAGGCATTTTTAGAGATGTTAGGAGGTATAAGAGATGGCGGAGCAAAGCAAATCCAACATAGAGAACAAAACCCAGCTTGATCATGTAATTTATTCTCGTGACGTAGTCCATAAGCATTCTAAGGCTACACAGAATATATTAAATCTATGTATTGATTATATAGATTATTGTAAGAGAGCATTTCAGGAGGGTAATGAAGTAATATGGACTTCCGGAATGGGTACAGACAGTTCCTTATTTTACAGCCTTGGAATTATACCTGCTTCATTTACAGAGATTGGAAGACTGTGTTCTGCAGATGCTGTTGTGCTCGCTGAGGATTTTTTCCAGGTTCCAAATGAGACTTGTGCCATGGTTAAGTCAGATTTGGGAGAATTCTACTTACAAAGAGGTACAATTGCCAATCGACTGTTTTATTCAAGCAAGGCATGTGAGCCATATAATGTGGCATTTCAGCTTATAGAGGACTATGGATATGATGTCCATGTTATGGATGTGGGATTCGGTCCTAAAAAAGCAAGCCAGGATAGAATCGATAATATTAAAAAGCACTATAGAGATGAGTACATAAAGGCTATTGAATGGGCAGCGCCAGGTAGATATGACCCAGAAAAGCTTCGCTCAGA
Organism: Pseudobutyrivibrio sp. AR14; assembly: GCF_900101325.1. Taxonomy (NCBI): domain Bacteria; kingdom Bacillati; phylum Bacillota; class Clostridia; order Lachnospirales; family Lachnospiraceae; genus Pseudobutyrivibrio; species Pseudobutyrivibrio sp. AR14. Next base: position 6,441 of record NZ_FMUY01000016.1, on the reverse strand, counting down.
GCTTATTTTTTACAATAAGATTCAGAGGAAAATAAGGACAATATTTAACCTAAGAGCTTATCATCCAACATATATAGGCTCTCTTCCTATGATGCTTCTTTTAATGGGCAATGCTCATTATTTTGGCAAGCCACTTGAGTATGAGGCTACACTTGATAGGCTTATTGAAGAGCTTAGTGACTTAAAGCCAGGAGAGTACCATGACGAAAAGGCAATTCTTTGCTGGTCAGGTGCACGTGGTCAGGAGTTTAATATTTTTGAGGCGATAGATGAAGCTGGTGGAGCTGTGCTTTCATGGAATATTCCAAACAACACAGTCCATGAGTTTAATACAGAAATTGATCCAATAGATGCTCTTGTAGAATTTGAGCTCGGTGACCTTATTAGCGGCACATCGGAAAATGCCAGCCGCTACATAATAAAGGATATGGAAAAATACAACGCAACAGGTGTAATTTTTTATGCTTATTTAGGATGCTCTTTTGCAACAATAGATATTGAGCTTAAGAGAAAATATTTCAAGGAGCATAACATTCCGGGACTTTCTCTAATTGGCTCCTTTGATGTAGGCACTGTCACAGGACAGGTTACTACAAGAGTCAGAGCCTTTGTTGAGATGTTGGCAAAACAGCGTAAGGAGAGTAAAACCGCATGAAATATAAATTAACGGACATTATAGATGAGGATTTTGCTGCAGAGTTATCTGTTGCCTCTGCAGCAGGAATAGATATTGGTTCCCGTGGTGCTAAGGGAGTACTTATTAATAATGGATATCTGTACACAGTCCTTAAAGCTAGCGGTGTATCAAGTGATGAGACTGCTCATGAACTGTTGGAGACACTGGTTAATGAGGCTGGTATTTCTGCTAAGGATGTGGATTTCATTGTTGGTACAGGCTATGGTAGAGTGGCTCTTAATTTTGGAAATATTCCATTTAAGGGTGTTACAGAAATAACCTGTCATGCTCTTGGTGCACATTATATGAATAGGGGTACTAGAACAATTATTGATATTGGTGGTCAGGATTCAAAGGCTATTCAGGTGGACCCTGACAATGGAAATGTGACAGAGTTTATTATGAATGACAAATGTGCAGCAGGCACAGGGCGATTTTTGGAAAAGGTGGCACAGCTTTTAAGCCTTGATTTAGATGAGCTAGGAGAGTGTGCCCTGCGCTCAGAAAGCCCAGCAGAGATAAGCAGCCAGTGTGTTGTTTTCGCAGAATCTGAGGTTATCTCTTTAAAGGCAAAGGGGGTATCAAAGGAGGATATTGCAGCAGGTATTCATCTTGCTACTGCAAGAAGAGTAAAGGGACTACTTCGTCGCGTTGGATTTGACAATGACATAGTATTTACTGGAGGCGTTAGCCACAACCAAGGTATGGTAAGAGCTCTTGAAACAGAAATCGGAAGTTCTATTACAAAAACAAAGCTGGATTCAACTTTTGCAGGTGCATTTGGAGCAGCAATCTCTGCATTTCAGGAGAATGCCAAGCTACAATATGTAATATAGTTTTTATTTATAACTGGCTATTATTATATTCATTAACTAGAGCTATTGACTTGCAATATGTCCTAAAATATAATTCAATCAATCAAAAATAAACAACAGCAATCAGAGAAAGGGGATTTATCATGAAGACAACTATGATGATAAAAAAGAATACAGTTGTAGTAATGGAGTGTTGTCAGTCCCTTTGTTGTTGCGGGTATATTTTAGAAAAGAATAGGTAATAAGCCACAGAGAATTATTATACTGACTAGTCAACTAGAGGTTTAAGGCTTTGGAGAAATCCTGGCCTTAGGCCTCTAGTTTTTTATGTAAATAATTTTTTGAATGACAAAATTAAACATGTATGTATAAGGAGGAAAAAATGTCACGAGCAATTACAAGAGAAGAGTTATATCAGCAGTTGGAACTTGATAACAGGATAACTAATGAGGGCGTATATATTAGTCCAGAGGTAATATCCACAATTGATTTTGAAAATAAGGTTCAGGAGCAGATGCAGACATGTTTTGATATGAATCATGAGACTTATTTGAAATCAAAGCTTCCTACAGCCTTAAGACTTGATAGCAATTACAGAATCAGATTCTCATACAAACATGATGCTCCATTTTCTATAGAGCATGAGAATGGAAAGTATTTTCTTACAGAAAAGGGCAATCAGATTAGTGAAATAACATTTGTTGAGAAGCCTGCATTTTATAATTTTAAGACATCTGATGGTGTCAATATGAAGACTATTGCAAATGAAGTAGGTAAGACAAAAGTTACAGTTGCATATAGCAATGAATGTGCTCTTAAGGACAAAGGTCTTGATTGTAAGTTCTGTAATATAAATGCCACAAAGAGCCGCTTCGCTGATATTCAAGGAATTTCTTGGAAGACACCATATCAGATAGCTGAAACTTATGCTAAAGCAAGAGAAGAGGGATATGAATCAATCACTATTACAGGCGGATTTGTTCCTGAGCGTCGCGAGGTAGAGTACTATATCGATGTAGCTGAGGCAATTCAGGATTTTACTGGCCTTACAGATTTTGGTGGAACAGCTTGCGTTGGTGCACCAAGTGATTTGTCTGTTATCGAAAAATATAAGGAGGCAGGATATAGAGCTATATCAACAAACCTTGAGATTTGGGATGCAAATTTCTTTAAGACAATCTGCCCTGGAAAAGAAAAGATTTGCGGTGGAAGAGAAAATTGGATTAACGCTCTTAAAAAAGAGGTTGAGGTATTTGGAAAAGGTAATGTTCGCTCATTCTTTGTAGCTGGTATCGAGCCTAAGTCCACTCTGTTAGAAGGTATTCAGTACCTTACAGAGCTTGGCGTCGTGGCTATACCACTTCATTGGACACCAAATCCTGGTTCTGAGCTGGAAGGCCATAGAGCTCCATCACCAGAATGGTATTTTAATTTGTATCAGAAAACATATAGTTTACTTAGACAAAATGGTTTAACACATAAGGACTTATATCACTCAGCAAATGTAGAAAATTCAATCTTTGATTACTTCTATGATCTTGATGGGGATCACCTTGATATTCCAAGACATGAGGCAGATAGAGTTCATTTTGTAGGTGAAGATTCAGTTGCAAGCAAAAGCGAGGGTTCTGCAACTGTAGAGAAGACAGCATAGGAGGAAATATAGATGAAAATATATAAATTGATTTTAAGCCTGTTATTAGCATTTTCTTTGTCAATATCAGCAACAGGCTGCGGTAGTAATGCTAGTAGTGTTTCAGCAAAAACAAATGATGGGGTTGGTTCTGACAATCCAGATGAATTTACAATCCGTATAGGCGTTAATTCATTAGATAACAATTTCTTACTTAAGATTTTGGATAATCATACAGATTTCTTAAAAGATAAGGGAATCACATTAGAGACCACAGAGTTCTCTGCAGGAATTAATACAATTGATGCAATTACAACTGATACAGTTGATATAGGTTTATTTGCAACATACGCAGGTGTTAATAGAATTGGAAATACACTAGCAGATAGTAAGTTGCGTGCATTTGCGATGATTGATAAATCATCAAATTACAAGCTATACGCTAATCCTGATACTGTGAAAAAGCCTGAGGATTTGGTTGGTCATATTGGTGTATCTCAAGCAGGTGTAGTATTCGAATATTATTATGGTGAATTGTTCAATCAGTATGGTATTGATCCAAAGGATGTAACCATTACAAATGTTGGCAGTGTTCAGGAAGCTCTTGCACTTGCAGCAAATAATGGTGGCGATGCATATTGGACTGGCTCTGCAAACTATGGAAAGTTTGAGGAGAAAGGCTGGAAGCCTGTTATTGGTATTGATGATTTAGGAATTTACATGTACACATTCCTTGTTGCAGATGAATCATATTTGCAGGCACATCAGCATGAGGTTGCAAAATATCTACAGGCCAGTGAAGAAGGATTTAAATACATAGATGAAAATCTTGATGAGTTTGCTGATTGGGTTGAAGCAGACACAGGTCTTGATAAGGAAATATTCAAGGCAGAGTGGAATTCAAGACGTCATTACTATTCATTTGAGCAAGAAGCATATGATGACATGGTAAAGATAAAGAATTGGTGCTATGAGAACGGCAGATTTGATACAAACTACAAGATTGAAGAATACATTAACACAGATGCTTTGGCAGAAGCTTTCCCTGATAGAGTTAGCTGGGAAGCAACAGAAAAATAGGAGAAAGATAAGGGATTTGGTGTAAAAGGTAGGACTGGCATATGTACATAAAATTAGAAAATATAAATAAGACTTTTGGAAATTTCAAAGCATCAAATAATGTAAATATAGAGATTGAAAAGGGTAAGCTTGTAGCGCTTCTAGGACCTAGTGGAAGCGGCAAAACAACAATCTTAAGGATGCTGGCAGGTCTTGAACATCAGGATTCTGGAGATATTTATATAGATGGAAAACTTGTAAACGGAATTCCAGTTCAAGACCGAGGAATTGGATTTGTATTTCAAAGTTATGCACTTTTCCCTTATTTAAATGTCTATGACAATATCGCATATGGAATGAAAATTAGAAAAAAGACTAAGGATGAAATAGACAGCAAAGTAGAGGAGTTATTGGAATTAGTTGGACTTAAAGGGCTTGGTAAAAGATTTCCGGATCAGTTGTCAGGAGGGCAAAGGCAAAGAGTTGCCTTTGCCAGAGCCCTAGCCACAGAACCTCAGGTGCTCCTTTTGGATGAACCATTTGCAGCTATTGATGCAAAGGTAAGAAAGGACCTTCGTAGGTGGCTAAAGGAAATGATAGAAAAACTTGGAATTACAAGTATTTTTGTCACCCATGATCAGGATGAGGCTGTAGAGGTTGCTGATGAATTGATAATTACTAATGAGGGAAAGGTTGAGCAGATTGGCACTCCTGTTGATATTTATAGAAATCCAAAGACAGCCTTTGTGGCACAGTTTATTGGTGATTCTGTGATTCTTGAAGATTATGAGTATGAGAAGCTAAAGGGCTTTACGAGACAGGAGGGTGCTCCAAAAGCTGCCATTAGACCTGAATTTGTAAATGTCATTCATAGCAGTGGCAACAAGGAACAATCATCTGCATATATGCCAGGAAAGATAGTACATACTGAATTTAGAGGCAATAGTATGGAACTTACTATTGAATATGAAGGTATTGAATTAAAGGCGGCTCATCAGATTGATGATTTCCAAGCAAAGAAGGGTGATGATATTCTTTTTAAGGTTACGAGATTATATGCCTTTGATGATGATAACGCATATACGTTAATCAATGAGATTCTTAAAGATAATCCAGAAATGTACTATATTTAGAGGTGACTGCTATGGAAATAAATAAGACAATTAATAAAGTATTAAAAAGTGGATTAATTACCTGGATATTATTACTTGCAATTTGGTCAATTGGTTCATTGTTTTATACACCAGATTTTTTACCAAATCCTATCATTACACTTGATGGAGCGAAGACCCTTGTTACAAGTGGTAAATTATGGACTGATATTTTGGTAAGTATGAGTCGTGTGTTAAAGGGCTGGACAGCGGGACTTTTATTTGCAATTCCAGTTGGCCTAGTTGTTGGTAATTTTAAATGGGCAAGTTATGTATTTGAGCCCTTTTTAAATTTCTTTAGATTTGTGCCGGCCATTGGCTTCATTACATTATTCTTGCTATGGTTTGGCGTAGAGGAGAAATCTAAGGTGGCCCTTATTTTTTATGCAGTGATTTTCCCGGTTATGGTAAATACAATTGCAGGAGTTAGAAGTGTTGATCATTCATTGATTGAAGCCGCTGAATCTATGGGGGCTAGCAAAAGAAGAACATTTTTTACAGTTGTTTTTCCATCTGCTATTCCAAATATTTTTACAGGGGTGCGACTTGGATTAAGTAGTGCCATTATCTGTATTGTGGCAGCTGAAATGCTTGCAGCATCAGAAGGCTTGGGATATTTGATTTATACTTCTCGACTTTTCTATAGAACTGATTGGATTTTTGCTGGTATTTTTACTCTTGGCTTAATTGGCTTATTGGCAGATAAGCTTCTTAGATTTTTAGGGAAAAAATTTCTATACAGATTTGGAGTGAGATAGCAAAGTATTTATAGACAACCCAATAAATATGTGTTAATATCTTAACTATATTCATATGATATTGGGAGAATGCTATGAAAAATTTGATTTATGACGCCGAAAAGATTGAGAATCTGATTGATGACATGACTAAAAAGACTCAAAAATACATTGATGAGGCTAGTGATTATTACAATCAGATTATGAAATTCATAAATAATGATAAGTTTCGCGGGGAGAGTGCCGAAGCTTCCAAATCCTATATGTCCGATAAGGAGGTAGAGCTACTTGATTTAATGGTAGAGGCTCATAAGAATCGACTATCTCTATATACTCACATGCAGGATAGTTTTCATGCAAATGTAGATCC
>NZ_FMUY01000027.1:0-8030 GCF_900101325.1 Pseudobutyrivibrio sp. AR14 | reverse complement strand
GGAGTCTGAATAACCCATGCATACTCATCAGTAAATCCAAATCCCTTTGGTTCTACAGCAAAGCAATCTACTTCCGGATCATCACCTTCTGCATAAACTAGTAATGACTCTTTGTCAAAAAATAGCTTATTCTCTGGAATATAACCCTTGTAATAGAACTTTTTGCCATACTTCTTTTCCAAGTATTTAATCATCTTTTCTATTCTCTTGATGATTCTACGATGATATGTAGACAATTCTTCCCAATTATTAGGTAGCTTTGTTCTTTCTAAAATTTCCTTTTGTCTTCTTGTAAGTTTGTGTTTAAATATTTTTCCCATAATAATTCTCCATACATTTATTTTTTCTAACATTAGATTTGAACATTATACCATGAAATGGTCCCTAGGGACGGGGTTTTAGGACCAAAATAAAAACGGACCATTCCCCCGTTATCGTAGGTTATATATTTAAATAATGGTTTTTAAAAATATTTTTGAGCTTATATTTGAGTATATTTATTAAGAAACAATGAGTTTTTATCAACAAATTGTTATTAATACTTGAAAAGCAGTCATAAATATACTATTGTGTAACAAGATACACAAAAATGGAGGATATTATATGAAAAACAGAATCGTACAGACACTATTAACATTTTCAATCGTAACTTCTGTATTAGGTGGGGCGAATACAATTACAGTGCATGCTGCTGACAATGTTGGTAAGTTTGATGCAAAGGCTGCACAGATGATTTCTCAGGTATTTGATGCAGAGTATTATGCTAAGACATACCCAGATGTGGCCGCTGCGTTTGGTACTAAGAAGGCAGCACTTTTAAATCACTATCTTACATGTGGTATCTTTGAGGGAAGAGATGCTTCCGCAACATTCAACGCTGATGCTTATGCAGCTGCAAATGCTGATTTAGTAGTAGTATATGATACAGATAATAACGTAGCAGATTACACTAACTACTTCTTCCACTATATCAACTGTGGTCAGAAAGAGGGGCGTATCGCAACAGTAGCTGATGCAACAGCAGCTGGATTCACAGTATCTTCAGTAGCTGATAATACAAAGACTATTGCTGCGCCAACAAAGGCTACAAAAACTTATGCATCATCAGGTTCTTCAAGCTCAGGTGGTTCATCAAGCGCTGGTTCCGCATCAAGTTCTAGCTCATCAAGCTCAAACAACTCAAGTTCTGCAGCTTCAACTAATACTTCAACATCTGAGAGTTCTAATACAATAGTATATAATGATGATTCTGGTTATGTACATGATTGGGATACAGATTCAGGGCAAGCTGAATACAGCCGTGAAATTAGTGCTGATGAAGTTCCGGTTGATCCAGATGCATTCTAAAAAACAATTTTAATGATGTTTAATACAGTAAATGCCCGTGCAAATAGTGTACGGGCATTTTGCATTATGTTAAATTTATTTCAATCAATTAAGACTGTTTTTTTATCAACCATAATTTCTAATATGTAACCGTAATAGAATTTACTTTGGATGTAGCTGTAACTGAAGCCCCTGGATAATAATCCCAAGAAACATTTGTACCATCTATATTTCTTGTAACGGAAGCACCTTTTATATGATTGATTGTTAAATAACTAAAATATAAATCTTCAGCAGAAAGATTTGAAACATCAAAAGTAATAGTTCCTGAACCAGTATCAGACATCAATGTTTTTGAACCATCACTATTGAATAGTGTAACAGTAGCATTACCATTAACTGACACAGTTATAGTTTTAGCATTTTGTTTAATTGACCCCTTTGACGTAGTGGCCGTACCCCAAGCTTCAGCATAAGCTGTTGTACTAGCATACCATGTTCCACCTACCATATAGTGTGAAAATGTTATATCAGGATATCCTCTATTATAATATCCAGCAGATATTGACGTGGTGTTAGATTTAGATGAAGTTCCAGTAACTGTCAATGACTGTGTTCCAGAGCCAAAATCCTTACTAATTGTTACTGACCATGGCTTTACACTTGTAAGTGTTTTTGGACTGTATGTATATACATAAGCTGTAGATGTTTCAGTTTTAGTTGCTGTAATATTCTCAGCTTCAACAATTCCGCTATTTCCGACTACTGTTCTGTAAAGCTTACATGTACTATAGTCATTTGAATATGCTTTCTGCCATGAAGACCATGTGTATCCCTCAAGTCCATTTGTACCGCTCTTATAATTCTCTGTTACTGAACCTACGAGCCATTGATAACAATGTGAATAATCATCAAAACAGTTTGTGTTATTAAAAGCATAATTTGTGGCAGCATATGGATTGTATATAAATTTAAGTATTAAATATGTACAATCTTTCCATGCGCTATCAGGAATTGTAATCGTTGTGCTTCCAAATGGTGCACATTCACCGGTATTTACATTAGTTCCTGCGGGCTTACAAACCTCAATTTTTACATTGCTATAATTTTGATATGTGGCATATGGTGAGCTTCCAAATGATACGACAACTGATTTTGCGCCATAACTTATATGAGTATTATATGTAATCTTAAGGTCACCAAATTCACAAAATGAGAAAGTGCCCTTTCTAAATGAATGAGCGACCTTATAATATGCCATTTTATCAGTTGCATTTTCTATTCCATACTTCGTTACTGATGCATACGCATAGGTTGCAAACTCGCTGGAAATAGCATCTCCGTCACTTGCCTTTGATGAGGCACCACCCGTTCTATTTTGACCGCTTATTTCTATATAAAAATGTCCACCTTTTCCAGAAGAATCTGTATTTTCAGATGTAAAACTATAGTCTTGCATCTGACTTGCAGACCAAGTTAGTGAACCATAGTTTACTCCAACAAATCTCTTAACCCAATCTAGGTACAATAAATTTGTAGTTGAATTATTTGCTATCAGCTTATAAATATTCGCAAATTGAGTATTTGAACCCTTGTTAGCATATAGCCATATACCATGTCCAAACCAGTCTCCATCACCATCTCCCACTGTTGATGCATTATAATCCGCATCACAATCAGCGGCTGTAAAAAGCGCTGCAGGAGAAGCAAACTTTGTAAGACTTTGACCGCTTACTGTTCTATTGGGAGTGGAGGCTGTATAAGTTCCACCCCCGATAATATTCTGACAAAACTCTCCAAAGCCTGTACCACTTGCTACTACATAATTGAAAAATTCCTGCTGTAATGAAGTACCCTTTGCTACTGTACCAAGAGATGTGCCATTAGCTGATACTGTTGTAGCTGATGCTTTTGTTAGTGTGCATTGAGCACCATTTACAGAGCGTGCCATAAAATCATACAGATAAGCATTCTTGGTACTTGCCGCTAAAGCAGAAGCTCCATTTGATGCGTAATTGGAAAGCAAATATGGCAGGTATCCTTTGCACCATGCAAGCTGAGTACTATTGATATCATCGAAATCAGTACAATATAGCTTAAGTAATGTTATACCAACTGAATTTTCACTACTTCCATTTTTAGCATAGACATAGTTCTGCATCCATGTATTACCTTCTGAAGTTTGGGTAAGTTTTGTAATCGCAGCTGCTGTTTGTGTCCAACTACCATACTCACTATCAAAGAATTTAATAAATGAATCTTTTCCTTGTGAAGCAGATAAAACAACATCGCCATATGAATCCGTATAGCCGTTAACCCACGCATTAATGAGCTTCATTCCATTAGCTGAAATTAGATTGGCTATCAGCTGATCATAGTAAGTCGCATTTGATATGCCATTTTTGTATATATATTGGTTTTTTGCATTTGATTCAGAAAGATAAATTCCTCCTGGAAGGACTGTCTCTGAGTAATATGTTGAGAACCAATTTCCACTAGATGAATTCTGTGTACCATTCATCTGTTCTGACATCATCTTACAGAAGATATAGACCGCTTCATCATCTGCTTCGGTGCAATGTTGAGAAAGATAATTTACATAATATGATCTAAACGGGATAAAAGTCCCATCATCTTGTGATTCTGATGTCATATCAGATTCTGCAGCAATAGCTGTAATTGTATTACTTGGAATCAATCCGTTGAATATATTTAAGGCTATCAAAGAACTTGCTAATGTTTTTAATAATATATTTTTAGCTTTCAAGTTTCCATTTTACCTTTCTATATTTTTTGCGAGGGAAAAATAACCTTCATTCCCTCTTAATTACAATTAGAATGGTTTTAATACACCATTTACATAGTAACCAACATTACCATTATCATAACCAACGTTAAAATTGTAACCATTATCTTCAAGCTGACCTTCAACTGTTGTTACTCTAGAATCCATAGCATTGATAAGTTCTACTGTATCAACCTCTTCCCACCATGAAGCACCATCTGAAGTACCTGGTTCGTGACCAACGTTATTATTCTGAAGTGAATGATAAAGTCTCTGTACTGAACCATTGTAGTGAGTTACATATGCCTTATTATCGTAAGTTACACGTTCTGACCAAGTAGCTGCGTCCTCTAACGCTGCAAGAGCCATGTCTGTACTGTTTTTAAGATCCTTGATATCACCTGCTGTAGCATCTTTAAGAGCCTGAATCTGCTCAGCAAGAGCAGCGTCAGCGATACCAGCGTCTTCCATAGCCTTAACAATATCATCCGAAAGATTAGATAATACTTCTTCTGTTGCATCCTCAAAATCGTTAACCTTCTTAAGGAGGGCCTCTTTTAATTCTTTGTTCTCTTCCTTAGCTAGTTCTGCATTATTATTGATAATGTTTGTTAAGTTTGTCTTAACTTCTTCGAGGTCAGATGACTGTTTAACTTCTAGTGCTGCAAGATCGACTCTTAATTCATCAAGCTGCTCTGCAGTATCCTTTGTGAGCTCGTTGATAATTGTCTTAATATCAGTCTGCTTCCAAGCTGATGTATCCGATAAAGCAGAAGTATTATTATCTACTAAAGAAACATACATATAATCTTCATTAAATACAAAGTCGCCCTTTGAATATGTTGCCGACTCACTCCAATCCGTTCCGCCTATTGAATTTTCAAAAAGATCTTTAAAATCATTGATAAGCGAAGTGAGATCAGACTCTGTGTCTTTAATCTTTGATGTAAGATCAGCTGTAGTATCATCAAGCCATGACTTTAATCTATTATCCATTGCCACAAGTTCAGCATATCTTTCATTATCTGTTATAGTATTTGATTCAATTAAAGACGAAAGCTGACTTTCTACTGTTGAAATATAATTACGGTTATCTTGATATTTCTTTTCTATCAATTGGTAAATATCATCAATGGCTTGGGCATTTTTATCAATATCTGTGTAGATTGTTGTAGAGTTAAGATATTCTCCAATGATAGTTGAAAGTGCTTCGGTCTGCTGAGCTGTAAAACCATTTGTTGAATTAAGATAATCATTAATTAAATCAGCAATCGTTTTCATCATTTCATCTTCTGTAATATCGCCGTTTAGATAATCATTAATACCATCTAAGAAGGCCTGACGTACTGCTTTTTGTCCTTCTTCTGAAGAAACACCATTTACCACATCTGATTCAATAGCTGATGGTGATAATCTCTGCATAGCAAAAAATGAAAGAATGATTAGTAAGATAATGATTCCAATCGAAAGACCAATTGATATTTTATTGGCTTTTCCATCTTTTTTGACATAAACCTTTTTTGCAACTTCTTTAAATTTAGATGTTGAATCAGGCTTGTTTTTTAATTTACGTTCAACATTCATCGAATTATTCTCCTTACAAAATTGATTACATTTTTAGTTACAGTAAAATAATGGGTTAAAAAAAATTTTTTATGTGTAAAAAACAAAAATTTATTTGCCAGGATATTTATATATATAGTCAAAATTGTATTGTTTAGTGTCATCATCGTATCCTTTGATTTCAACAATCTCTCTTACCTTATACCCTTCTGCGTAAACTACTGTATCAATAGATTTAAGCATTCTTCTTGCTTCATTGAGAGAATAAGTAGACCCATATTTTACAAGGTCAGCAAGTTTATCTAATGTATCCATAGCTGAAATAGAGTGAACTGTCGTCATAAATCTACCACCAGCATTTAACAGCGTCATGGCAGCTCTCATTTCACCACCTTTAACCTCACCAATGATGAATACATTACAGCCTTCTACAAGAGCGTATCGACCAAGTTCTTCTAGCGTGACTGGAGGGATGCGCTTGCCTTGAGCATCTTTTTCCAGACCATGAGTAACGTGCTTGAACATGAATCCGGATTGTTTGGTTGTCAACTCATCATTCTCCTGAATAATAAGAGTTTCAAGTGTTTTAGGAATATATTCAATAAGAGCATTTAAAATAGTTGATTTACCAGAACCCGGAGGGCCCGCGATAACTATTGCTCTTGAATTCTTTGCTCTATCAATCAGGTACGTTTTAATATCTTCTGTTAAAAGACCGCGTCGAATTAATTCATCGAAATTCGGCTTATCCTTCGGAACCTTTCTTATATGCATATACGGATAGTCTGGTGCATTTACAATAGGGTTTGACACAACAAAACGAAGAATATAATTCTTATCATGGTCATCAGTAAATGTTGTTACAGGCTCCGACGCAATTTCTACATAATTTCTATATCCAATTCCATCAATAAATCGTCTTAAATCGCTATTGGAAAAGAATGTGGTATTTGATTTATAAGCCTTACCTTTTACTCTTACTCTAATATCAAAAGGCCCACAGATTTTTATATCTGAAGTGTCAGGATTATCAATAAGAGGCTGTAATACATCAAAGCCATATACAGCCAAATCAAGACGCTTCATCATTGCATTAAAATCATTTTCATTTTTCATTTCAGATGGAAAATATCTAATAAGATAATCTGCTACTACTTTGAAAAATTCTTCTTTAGGTCTTGCATTAGTCTGAAAATCTTTGAACATATATTTCTCTTGTTCGCTTAGATATGTCATTACATCTTTATAAATATAATCAAATCGCTGCTGAGAGATATGCGTTCTATCTGTTTTAACAGTACAATTCCAGATAAGAGCCTTATCATCTTCTTCTGTACGGTTTGCCTCTGAAATATAAGGCTGTCCAGCTTCGGCAAGCATATTTAAAAGGGGCTTTTCTTGCGTTGCAAGTCTTCTATCTTGTTCCATATATAAATTCTCACTCCTATAATTGTTGTTAAATAAATAGTGGAAACTTTTTTATTTTTGCAAGAAAAAAAGAAATCCTCATATATTAATGAGAATTTCTTGTACATATCTTACTTGGTATCCTTTAAAAACAAAGTTCCTCTTCTATAAATGATTCATTTTCTTCCTCTTGTTTATTAATTAATATCGAATCTACATCTAATTCCTCTAATATATTTTTTCCAGGCATATACCTATATAAACTAGATGTAACAAAATAGCCTTCCATATGCCCAAAGATAAATTCATTTGCCTTTAACAAATACATCGCTTCTGAAATATTAAATTGCTTTGGATCTAATGCTATAACTTCTCTATTTGATATAAAGAAGATATACATTTCATTTGATTTAAGCTTTAGTTCTCTCTTTGCTTTTTCTGTAAGAATCGCGCTAATTCCACTTTTTGAATCATTCGTAATCCGATAGAATAGCATTTCTCCTTTTTTGTTTCTTGTTTTAATAATTTTGCTAGGATATTTATTATGCATATTCGTCTTAGCTACTTTAAATAATTCTCTTGTATTAAGTTTTAATAGATTGAGAATTGGAAAAGTTATTAAATCTTTTGTGTCATCAAAATAAAAAATAATAGCTAAATTTGAAATATTCATATGCGGAATTTTCTGTAGAAATCTCGAATTATCCTCTTTATTTACTATGTCATAAAGCACATTTTTCAATTCATGTTTTCTTACTTGCTGTGTCATTTTTTACTCACCCTATTCCTTTTTTATAATACTTTCATTACCATTAAATAATGGTTTTTTTTCTTTTTTTAACGCAAGAATATTCGTAAACGTTAAATAGTGGGTACCTCGTACCCGTTCATATAGTTTGAGATAATCCTGTATATAAACTATGGGGTGTTTACATAGTATGTAGACTAT
>NZ_FMUY01000028.1:0-7248 GCF_900101325.1 Pseudobutyrivibrio sp. AR14 | reverse complement strand
TATGTCCAAAATGCTGAAAAATCTCACCATTTTCATAAGTTACTGCAACTCTCATCTCATTGTCTCCTTTTTTTCTTTTAGCATTGATGCTTTCGCCTTTTGATTTGAAGTTGTTTAACTCCCCGATTCTATCTTTTTCATAGTGTCTTCTAAAATTACCTCTCGCAATTCTGTAAGCCAAGAGGAAAACGCTACTGTATCGAATGCGTAGGTCTTGTTGAGTTCAAACTCATTTTCAGACCAAGTATCTAGTGGCGATTCATTATGCTGAATCAAGGCTTCTAGTTTATCTAGTGATTTATAAAGCTTAGCTTCCTTAGTTTCTTGTGCATCCATTTCTTTATAAAGTGCCGCTATGTCTTCAGATAATTCTGTAGGAAGCGTTTTTACCCACTGATTTAATAATGAATCTTCAACTTCTCTATCAGAGTCAGTCTTTACAAAAGTTGGAATATCGCCTGTAAAGCACTCGCCAAGATCATGTATAAGGCACATATCAACTACCTTATTTATATCTATATCTTTAAATTCGTGTCTTAATAAAAAAGCCATAAGCGAAATACGCCAACTATGCTCAGCTACGCTTTCCGTCCTGCGTTTTGTTGTTGTGCAATGTCTTGGGGTATCTTTTAGTCTTTCCGCAACATGCAATATTTCCAAGTACTCTCTAACATCCATAGTATTCTCCCATTCGTTATTCCTACCTTACAAACAGCTGATTTGTATATTTAACTATCTTCAATTATACAGAATCCTTTTCCAGCAAGGAATATACAATTCAAAACAACAACAAAAAAAGGACAGCTATCTCTTTCAAAATAACTGTCCTATGTAAAAAACCTGGGTGTGACTTCAATTCATAGCAATCGCTATTTTAGAAAATTGGTACTAATACCTTTTTTCTAAATCATCGAATATAAATGACATAATAATAGACCATTACTGGCTTCCCCAATGATAAGTACCTAGAATCCTGGACATACATTAATGGACCACTAACCCCGTCCCCTAGGGCCTTTCCTCTATAAAATGTACACGCCCAGTCTCTTGGCGTCCGCCTGGATTTCCCGCACAGCATAGCCTACCTGGTACTGATTGTATGCGACTGCATCGTACGCTGGGCTTCCTGGCTTGTAGATGGTCTTTCCCATTAGGCTTGCTAACAGCCTTTCCGGAATGATGCTCATCATCACAATAGCCATATCTGGGCGCACTCCCTTGGCCTTCAAATAGGGAATCATCCTTTTGACATTTTCCATCACAGATGTCAGTCCATCCTCAGATTGAACCACCTTTTCAAAGCTGCCTCTTTTTAATACTTCCATCTCCATAGCGGCATTGAGGACGTAGTGATTCACAAGCCATCCATCAATATCCCTGTGCAATGACACCTTAAATCCTGCTGACTCAAATAGATTTTTCACTGCCTGTTCTCTTTTATTTAGCTTCTTTTCGCTTACCCCCAGCTGGATTATTCCATGTAAAATTCCATGAAGCACATTGTCGGTAATTCCGCCCCCTGCTCCAGGAAATCCTATAACAAACTGCTCTGCAGACAAGCCCAAAAGATTTCCCAACTTAGATAAAGGATTTCCCATGGTATTTCCCATAAGAAGCACTGTGGCATCTCCTGCCACCGGTGCGATTGTTTCTATCGCTCCCGCGATCTGCTCTGGATTTACACTGACGATAACAAGATCATAGACTTCCTCAGCGGGTATCTCGTAGCGAAGATTAATTGGCCACATCTCATCCACCGTTCTCTTTTGACGCCCATCGTATGTGTGCAGCTCTAAAGTATCTGCATAATTGCGGCTGCCGCCCTTTCTCACTAAAAAATCAATCTGGGCTCCTGCCTGCTCCAAGGCCCAGCCATACTGGGCTCCGATAACACCTCTTCCTAATATCAATATTCTCATATGAAACTCCTTTACTGAACAAATGTTGATTAATGAACAACTGTATGTTATCGTCATCATATAGGATGAAGTTTTTAACTTCAATGATTAGTATTCTCACATATGTTGAGTACTCAACATATCAGATGTATTTGTTCAGAAAGTAGGGAATTATGGATCGAAGAGTTGCAAAAACAAGAAAGCAGATTGTAGCTGCATTTTTTGAACTGTTAAAGAAAAAAAGCTTTGAAAAAATCACAATCCAAGATATTGCTGACAAGGCGGACATCAACCGCGGCACTGTATATCTGCACTTTGCAGACAAATATGCCCTCATGGACTACTGCATCGACAGCTATGTAGATGAGCTCATCAGTCAATGCGGCGAGAATGAAGAAATCCGCCTTCAGCGGGAGGCTTTCCAGCGTCTGTTTGACTATCTAGGCGACCATCTAGAGACTTACCAACTGCTTTTAGCTAATGACCGCAACAATACCTTCAACAAAAAACTAACAGCCACCGTAGAACAACAGGTGGCTGTGGCTATTAAACATATGTCAAAAAAACAGGGTCCTTCTCAGGAGATGCTCATTCGTTTCCTAGTGTCCGGGCTCTTAGGCGTCATCGACTGGTGGATTAGAAACTACCCAGTCTGCAGCTCTAAAGAGGCTACAGATATAATGCTGGAGCTGTCTACTCCATACCTATAATGGACCACTAACCCCGTCCCCCTGGTCCATCAAGAAGCTTCTCATATATCTCAAGGTCAACATCCTTAAATACATTAAAGACAATCTTCATATCACTTCTCGTTGCGTCCAGCCAATTACTTACTGTTTCTACAGCAATCTCTGCCGCTCTCTGATTTGGAAACATAAATACGCCAGTTGATATGCAGCAAAATGCGATTGATTTCAAACCGTTTTCAGCCGCCAAATCAAGACAAGATTTGTAACAAGAAGCTAATAATTCCTCATGCTCTTTTGTTAAAGGTCCCTGAACTATAGGACCTACTGTATGGATAACATACTCGCATGGAAGATTGTATGCAGGGGTAATTTTTGCATGGCCTGTAGGTTCCTGATGACCCTGACGACGCATAATGTCAGCACATTTTAGGCGAAGTTGAATTCCTGATTTTGAGTGGATAATGTTGTCGATGCAATTATGAAGGGGCTGAAAGCATCCACACATTCCTGAATTAGCCGCATTTACGATAGCATCAACCTTTAGTCTGGTAATATCCCCCTGCCAAACATAGATGTTGATTCTTGATTCTACTGACTTTAACTCATCTATAGATACCAACCCACTGCTAGCATTTTCTTCCTTTAAATACTCATCCTGAATCCGTAAGAATTCTTCACTTATAGTTTTTGGCTCTCTCACATTCATTAGAGCCCTAAGAAAATCCTTCTGGTCTTTTGCAGCCTCTGGAATATCGTAATTGCGATAATAATCATCCTCTGCCATAATCTCTTTAATGAGCCACATTCTTCTTTCAGTTTGGTTCATAATAAACCTCCACCTATTTCAATCCAGCAAGTATTTCATCTATATAACCCCGTCCCCCTGGGCCATCAATGACCAATCCAAACACAATGCTCCTCAGCCTCAGTGTTAAACAAAATATACTTCTCCAGCACATCCTGCATCTTAAGCTCCTCAACATCATACTCATTCATATTTTCCAGAATCCTATCGTCAAGGGCCGACACCGGAGTGCCTGGAATATATAAAATATAATGCACCGCACTACTATCCTCTAATCCGTATGGGGTTATGTATATTCGATAAGCCTCGTACCCGTTGGATAATGTCTCATATCCTTCTGTATCTGGAGTATATTTCAAATCTATATCAGACATAGTCAATGAATATGAATACTCATCAATCTTTTTTGCATAAGTGAATCTTCCAATAAACTCATTGATAGTTGTTATTTCATTCTCATAATCACTTTCATAATAATCCCCTTCAAAGCTACCGTTTTTGTCTACGGAAAACGCAGTTTCAGTTCCTCCCTCAACCCTAGATAAACTAAAATCTATAGGAAAATACTCCATTATCTCCAAGAAATTGTCACTATTATAACTAGCTATATATGGCTCGAAATTAATCTCCAATTCCTTCCACTCAGCCTCAGCCCCATTTTTAATTGTCTCGGTAAGCCCAACTTCGGCCTCTCTGTCAGCTATCATTTTTTCCACCTCTGACAGAGTATAGAAGTCCTCTCCACCATAATATTTTCTAAGTGGACTATCCTCGTCATATATAGACTCATCATCCTCTAGCTCGCAGTAACAATAACCTCTGTATCCATGCTCCCAATCTAAGAATTCATCTTCTTTAGCGAACTTTCCATAAGAACGAACAGTATCGTCCTCATAATATTCACCTGAATTTGGCGTGTTAAAATGAAAATCAATCAGAATGTACTCACCACTATACTTAGCGACTTCATCCTCTGACAATTCATAGGCGCCTCCATTCCCGTATAGTACTCTATCCTCCTCAGATATCCACGCAAGTTCAGTAGAATCTGAATATATGAAATGCCACTTCCCATCGCCATCCACGAAACTTTTATCGAAAGAATGACTAGCAGCTCCTCCAGAACCATCACCGTAAATATAGCCATATTCATTAATATGGATGTAGCTCCTACTCCAGGCCACATCCGAATATACGGTCTTAAGCTTTCCATCAAATTCCTTGATAATAATATACTCAATCCATCCCTCAGTTGACATTGGAGTGTCAATATGAAGCGCTAATTCAGGCTCCCCATCAGCCCCACAATCAATGTAGGCATATTCGATTTTATCAAGCCATATCTCAACAGAGTCATCATCCCCTATATAATCAGCAATGATACAATTAACAAGCTCTTCTAGGGTGTACTCCTCACCCTCATAATTCTCAAATGTATAATATTCGCCCTGCTGCACATGTTTGCCAATTGTAACAGGCACCTCGTTATTAAGAAATCTTTCATAGAGGTCCTGAGCATCAATCTCTGATTCTTTCTCAGATTCCTCCACTTTACTGACATCTGTGCTCTCAGAAATATCAGCAGACGCTGCCTCTTTCTTACCACATCCTGCCAGTAGCATTATGCCTATTAAAAAAATCGCTGTTAATCTATTCTTCAAAAAAATCACCTCTTGTAAAAATGGACCACTAACCCCGTCCCCCTAGGCCTTTTCTGGCCTTCGCCTGCTCAATAAGCTGCTGCGCCTCCTCAAATGCCTCCGGAAGATAATCAGCGTACCATTCTTTTCCAGCTTTCTCCGCCTTCTTTATCTCTTCCCAAGCAGCATGCTGCTCTTCCCTAGACGAGTAGGATACGCCACTAAACACATGAGGATGCCTCCGCACCATCTTATCAGCGACAACCTGGCAAACATCTTCAAATGTAAATAGGCCTTCCTCTTCTGCTATCACACTGTGAAACATCACCTGCAAAAGCAAATCCCCTAACTCTTCCTTTAGATTCTCCGCATCATTTGTTCTTTCAAGAATGTTAATTCCACTGACCACCTCGGCAGCTTCCTCAATTACCTCTGGCTTGAGACTAGTGTGGGTCTGCGCTCTGTCCCATGGACAGCCAGTCTCGCTCCTTAAAGTCTCAACTATTTCCTTTAGTCTATCTATCTGTGCCATATTATCTCCTATAATTTTTAAACAAGCCGCAGTAGCAATAGCTATTGCGGCTTCAAGTTTATAATTAATATATCACATTTATATCTCTTCCATGTACCATTTCGTCAAACCTACGGGTTTTTTAGCGTTTTTTCCATATCACCCGTAAAAATTTTGAAAATATCCACTCACTGTGTATTATCTCAGCCCATATGATAGACATCACTTCCACCTTGGGTAGTAACCAGCAATCCATGCTCCTCAAAGGCATCTCCACCTCATCAAAACTCGCAAATCCCTACGGGTATATTCGCCATTTTCATTTTATACCCGTAGGTTTTGAATTCCGGCTCTCAAGTTATGCCACAGTGACCGTTTCAAAACCCATTTTCTCGAAAAATGGACCACTAACCCCGTCCCCCTGGTCCATCGCGCCATGGGCCAATTCTATTCTAATACTCCTATTCCTTTTAAATAGTTACCAATATATTCAATAACTTTCTCCGCTCTTGTAATTTGTTTTTGAGCTTCATCTTTTGATGCAATAAAGAAGTCCAAATAATCAGCCTTCTCTCTGTTTTCAGAAGCCTCTTTTATTAGTTTTGAAACTTCTTTAGGAAACACTCCACTTTTAACATACTCCTGATTAAAATGCGCTATAACACCACTGTGCTTGCTACTATCAAAACCGTCCAATGCATTGACAGCTCTAATGGCATGAAATATTGCATAATAACCTCTATTCAGTGAATTTTTATACCTTCCATTCTCAAACATGAGCTTTTCGTCATACAAATCTTCTTGGCTTGTCTCGAATCTATACTTCGCTAACTCAGTCATGCTGCTTTCCATAAAATAATTCCCTCTTTCTCAACATTTTTATAAAAAGGAAGTGTTTTATTCCACTCCACATATTGATCATAATCTATTGGAACAACAGATAACGTAACTGCCAAATCCAATTCATAGTCAACAACTATATCAACCATTTTGTCATGCATTTCTTCTGTATTTCCAACTTTCAGAATAACTGCGATATCCACATCTGATTCAGGTGTCTCTTCGCCTCTAGCGTATGAACCATACAGTACTATACTATCTAAAGTAGCTCCATAGGTTTCGCTTAGTTTTATACACATTTCCTTAAGCGAATGCATCAACTCTGGATTATGCTGATTAAGCATAACTTTCTGTCTCCACTTCCTATATTTTCCACTTCTAAGTCTTTTATCAGCTGGCAACGCTGTATCCTTTGGAATGAGCCACTGCCTACCAACCTTTTCACCCGACAATGTACCATTAATAAGCATTCTACGTATATTACCAGGATCTTTACCTGTTAAATTAGAAAATTCATTTACTGTATAATAACTTACCATTATCTTCACCTCTGTTTTGACTATAACACGCTATCGTGTAATTGTCAAAATAGCCCCTGGTCCATCAAACAAGCCGCAGTAGCATTAGCTATTGCGGCTTGAACATTTCTAATCTACTATATCATTTTTCTATATCGTTCCATGTCCTTGGCATCAATTTTAAGTACTGCACATGCCTGTTCAAAAGAATAGTTAAATGATTGCATGATACTCTTTATCGAAAAAGCTATGGCCTCAGTATATCCTTCCGTTCTTCCCTTATTAGTCAAATCTATAACAGCCTTGCACATATTATAATTACCTTCCTTGTTCATCATTCGCCATCT
>NZ_FMUY01000034.1:0-2935 GCF_900101325.1 Pseudobutyrivibrio sp. AR14 | reverse complement strand
ACATATAGCTATGATAATCTAGATAGACTTCTTGAAACAGTAAATAGCTCAAAGACTATCTCCTATGAATATGATAGAAGAGGAAATAAGATAGCAGAATTTGAGAATGGAATACTAGAAAAGAGGTTTTCATTTGATGCCACAAATATGCTTTCCAAGGTTGAGGTTGGCACAACAGTTGAGGCTATATATAGCTACAATGGTATGGGTAAGCGTGTGGCCGTAACCAAGCCTGATGAGCAGATAGAATTCCTGCTTGATTTAACAAAAGACTACCACAACATGCTAGAGCGCGCTGTAAATGGTAAGACAGAATCCTACATATATGATAGTAATGTAGTCTCAATGTCTAAATCAGGGGAAGATTATTTCTACATGCTAGATGAACTTGGAACTGGTATGTATCTAACAGGTACAGATGGAGCAGCTGTAGGTACATACGCATACGACGAGTTTGGCAGAACTGTTAATCCAGGAAATGGCAAGCATGATGGAATTGCTTATATTAAAAATGGAAATATCATCCAGCCTCTTGCATTCACTGGATACCAGCATGATGAGATGACAGATAGTTATTTTGCTCAGGCGAGATACTATGATGCTGAGGTGGGCAGGTTTGTAAGTGAGGATAAGGTTAGAGGCTATAAAGCTAAACCGGACTCTATAAACCATTATTTGTATTGTTGGAATAGACCGGCTAATTTAGTTGATCTTGATGGATTGAGTGCTGTTGATGCTGTTATGTATAATATCTCTAATGTATCTTCGGGATGCTTGGCAGATACAGTTAGTTTTGAAGGGAATAGTAATAATGATGACTATGTCGGGGCAGTATATTTATTAAATGAAGATGGTGCATTAGGCGCTGGTCATGCGGCAATAGCATTAGTAAAAGAAAATGGAAGAATGGATGTATTTAGTATAGGAGGGGAACCAAATGTAGATATTTCAATTTACAATAATACAGTTAATGGTGTTCAGATGGGAACACCTACAATTATGGTTAATGATGTTTCTATAACGGGATATTTAGGTACTCATGTAAATAGAAATGGTGAAGAACAGGATATGTCATATAGGTATCTTATAGAGAATAGCGCAATTACACATGATACTATCTCAAATAATGGCGTAAACACGATAGATGAATACACGCATTTTATATATATACCAATTAATAATGAACAAGGGGTTGATATGTATAATGAAGCAATGAGACTTCGAGAGGGTTATATTCAAAATGGCACGCATTACAATGTGTTAACGAATAACTGTAATCAAAATGTTCAAATGATTCTTGCTGCAGGAGAAATGGATTTTGCGCCTTCGGATTTTGATTGGTTAGATACCTGCCCCAACAATGTATATAAGAATATGGTTAAAGATATCATATCTGGCAAATATGATGGATATTATTTTGGAGAATTATCGGAACTAGGAACAGCTTATGAGGAGTGTGACGGATGAAAAAAAAGGTAACAATAATAATTATTCTAATTGGAGGGGTTCTTATGTTTATGCTTTTCTTTAATGAAAAGAAGGTAAAATATGATGAGGTCTTATTATACGAAAGTAACGAAGGAGCTATTGATGTTAATTTTGAAGAAAATCAACCGATTGCAGGTGACTTTCTGCCTGGTTACCTTAAAATAAGCGACGACAAATATATCACGTACAAAGATAGTGGTAGTGGAGAATACTCTATTGTTAACTATGAAAATGGAAAGGAAATAAGAACAGTGCTGGTGAATGAAATTCATTCACAACTAAGATATAATTCGGCGACAAATTCTGTATTTTATTTAGATGATGGCAATGTTAAAAAAATGGATGTAATAAGTGGAAATGTAACAGATATCACTAGTGTTTCCTACGGAGAAAATGATAGTTTTTATGTTTCAAGTGACGAACAATATGTATTCTTTATAGATAAAGGCATTGAAAACAAACTCCTAAGAAAGAATATATCAACGGAAGAATTATATGTTATAGATGAGGATGTGCTTATATTTGATGCATCCACAAATGGAAAAATTATATATCAAAAAACAGCTTCGCAAAAATTTGGAATATATCTATATGACGATATGAATAAAAGGATAGAGAAAATTTTTGCGGACAGTGAAAGAAGCAATGATATTGCAATTTCGATAGATGGTAAACAATTTTTATATACACGACATAAGAGTTATTGGTTCTATGATAATGGGAAAGATTGCTTACACTGCTATAATTTATCTACAAAAAAAGATGCAGTCATATATGAGACAAAATCAAATAGTCAGATTGATTATTTAAGCTTTCTAGATTACTAGATTTCAGAAAATGATAATGGACCACTAACCCCGTCCCCTAGGGTTCATCAAGGAGTGTGAAATGCGGAAGAATATATTATTGATAAGTGTTGTAGGGATAATACTTATGATACTTGTACTTATAATTGCAATTCCAATAAAAAATGATTTGATAGCAAAAAAAGTAGCGGATGATTTGGAAAAGATTCCTTTACCAAATAACAGTTGCTTTATAGAAAAGAAATCATTGGCAGGAAAACTTTGTGGTAATGGAAACGGAATGCAATACTTTGGAGCAGTATTAATAAAAAGCGATTTATCTATGGAAGATATACAAGATTACTATTATTCACAGAGTGAAGACGATTTGAAATACTATATTGAATCACAAAAAGACGAAATCATTAGAGTTATTGAAAATCAAAATGCATCTTTTGAATCCCATATTGAAGGAAATGATTATTATATTGTGTATGCATGGGGAGATTATAATGGGATTGCAAGTGAATTTGATTTGAGGGGAAATTGATTAAAGGAGAATTATGTTAAACGAGGTATTAATCGACACAGAAATTTATAAGGTAATAGTAAATGACCTGTCATTTTCGGCTATGGGCTGCATGTTTGACGCTGCCGAGGTA